>CANEXR010000060.1 GCA_947443815.1 Flavobacteriaceae bacterium
ATATTACTATTTTTTTTTAAGACCAACGATAGTCGTTTTTAAATTATTTATAAGATATTATGGTTTAAATATATAAAAAGGTCTTAAATTATAAAATAATTAAGTTTAATTTGTCTATAAATAGTTGTTAATTATTTTATTTTAATAAATGAAGTGGGGGTTGATAAATAGTGTTTAAAACCTGTAGGGAGTAATTAGATTTAAGTGTTAAAATCACAAATTGTATTTTACTATTTATTGATTTTGTCATTTCGAGGATGGAGAAATCACATTTTGTAAATCTATCATGAGATTCTTCTGTTGGAAATAAAACAACTTTTTTTATAAATTACTACCAACTAGTTATAAATGCATTTTTTTAATTGATATACAATAGTTCAAGCTATTACAAAGCAAAAAAACCATTCTAAAAAATGGTTTTTTAAATTATTTCAAAGAATTAGGTATTATTTATTCCAAACTTTCCATGCTTTTTCAGCTTGAAAAATAAGCATATCTAGGCCGTTTTTAATTTGTGCACCTTGTTCTTTTGCTTTTTTTAAAAATTGAGTTTCAGCGGGATTGTAAATTAAGTCATAAGCAATATGCTTTTCTGTGAAAAATTCATACGGAATTTTGGGAAAAGCTTCTGTTTTAGGGCTTGTTCCTACTGGTGTGGAGTTGATTATGATTTGATAATTATCAAAAGTTGTTGCGTTAATTCTTTCGTAATCAATGGCGTTTTCTTTGGCTTCTCGGGATACAAAGGTGTATAGAATCCCCAATTGATCTAAAGCAAATGCAACTCCTTTTGAAGCACCTCCTGTTCCTAGAATTAGGGCTTTTTTATGATGTGGCTCTAATAATGGTTTTAAAGATTTTTTAAAGCCATAATAATCGGTATTATAGCCTTTTAATTCTCCTTTTTTGGTGAATTTTATAGTATTTACTGCACCAATTAAAGCGGCATTTTTCGATAATTTATGTAAAAAAGGCATTACGGCTTCCTTGTATGGAATTGTTACATTCAACCCTTTTAAATCGGGATTGTTTTTTATTAATTCGGTAAAAAAGTTAATATCTGGAATATCAAAATTTTCATAACTGCAACCTTGAAAGTTTTCGTTATTGAATTTATCTGTAAAATATCCTTTTGAAAAAGAATAATTAATATTTCGACCTAATAGACCAAAGCGTTTTCGAACAATTTCAATCATTATAATTTTTTATGTTTTGCGATATAATTTTGAACCATTTTGCGAGTCCAAACTACTGGAAATAGGTCTTCAATAAGAATGTAATTGTCAAAATTCAAGCGCATGGCATTACTCAAATGGAATTTTGCTTTTGTATCTTGTTGAATCATGAAATACAATCCTGCTAAACGGTATTCGATTTCGTTTTCTTCCGGAAAATATTCAGAGGCATGTAATAAGGTTTGAATAGCGCTTTCGAATTCTCCAAGAAATTGAAGAATATCCACCCAAAACAACCATGTATCTAATTGATAATCTCCAAATTCTACGGCTTTTCGATAGCCAAATTCGGCTTCTTCAAAGAAGTTCATTTGTTTGTTTATGGTTGCAAAACGTTTCCAATACAATCGGTTTTGATTGTCTATTGCGAGGGCTTTGTTTACGTAAAATAATGCTTTTTGAAAGTTTTTCTGGCGCACATAAAAATCAGTAATGGCAATCCAACCTTTGTCTAAAAGAGGATCTTCATGAACGGTTTTGTTGAAATATTTCAAGGCAAGTACTTTGTTGCCTAATTTTTCGTAACATTTTCCAATTCGGAGTAAGGCATACGAAGTTGCATCATCTAATTCGATGGTTCTGTTGTAACTTTCTATGGCTTCTTCGTATTTTTTTAAGCGTTCAAAGGCTTTGGCTCTTTCCATAAAAGCGCCTAAAAATTCGTCATCAATTAAGGTTGCGTAATCAAAGGCACGAATGGCATTTTCATAGTCTTTTATGCCATAATACAAGCGTCCCATTTGATGCCAAGCAATTTCGCTGTATGGATTTTTGTCAATGTATTTGTTTAAATAAACAATGGCATCTAGATTTTGATCTAAAAACTCAAAACAATAGACTACATTGTACAGAGCGGATTGGTCTTCAAGATCTTCTTCTAAGCATTTGATGAAACTTTCTTTTGCCATTTCGAGATTGTCCATGAATAAGTATTCCATGCCTATTAAATTATAGACATCGGCATAATCATCGGTGTACTTTAAAGCTATTTTTAATAATTCAACCGCTTTTTCGTGTTGGTCTCTTTTAGAATAGATATTGGCTTTTTGAATGTAAATTTCTTCGTTAGTGGGTTCGATGGCATAGAGTTCATTTAGTAACTTTTCGGCTATTTCTAGTTTGTCATCGTAAACCAGCATTTCTACTTGGACCAATTTCAATCCTGTTGATTTTGGATGTTGTTCCAAGGCTAGTTTTAGGGCTTTTTTTGCCAAAGAGGCCTTACCGATATCGAGATAATGAAGAATAATTTCTTCAAATTCTTCTGAATCAAAAAAGAGTACTTTGTTTGTTTTTAACATGGACTCAAATTTGGACAGCGATAGGTTATAATCTTCTTCTTCGTTGCTTAATTGCATACTTTGTTTTTTTGAATTTGGCCTAAATAAAGTTAGGTAATCGTACGTGTTATGCTATTGCAATTTTGAATTGTTGTGAACAATTTAATTAACAATAGGCATTTTGGTTTAGACGGATACCCTAGCCCTGATAGCAGCGGAAATCCTTTTTCTTTTTTTCTTTAAAAAAGAAAAAGATTGCAGCGTATAGCAGGAAATAGCTCCAAAATTTTTTATTTATAGAAATAATTTAGCAGTTCTGTTTTGTTGTTTTATTTTCAAAAAAGTGTTATTCTGCATTCATTATTTCATCCATCACTTGGAGGATTATGGAACAGCCTTCTTGTATTTCTTGTTTAGAAATGGTTAAAGGAGGCGTGATTCGGATGGCGCATGCTTCAAAAAGTAACCAGAATAAAATCAATCCTTTGTCTTGGCATTTTAAAATCACTTGATTGGTGATGTCTGCACTTTTGGTCATTGCGGCAAGCATTAATCCTTTTCCTCTTATTTCTTCTATCAAAGGATGTACCAAAAGGCTTCTGAAGAGTTTTTCTTTTTCTAATGCCTCTGTCATTAAATCCGTTTCAGTTATTTCTTGCAAAGTGGCTAAGCAGGCTGACGCAATGACAGGATGTCCTCCAAAAGTAGTGATATGACCTAGTTTTGGGTGATCACTCAGTAGGTCCATCATAGCGGATGAAGCGGTAAATGCGCCTACTGGCATGCCGCCGCCCATTCCTTTTCCCATTACTACAATATCAGGAACGACATCATAGTTTTGAAAACCAAAGAGTTTGCCTGTTCTTCCAAAACCGGGTTGAATTTCGTCGAGAATCATGATGGCGCCAACTTCGGTGCAGCGTTGTCGTACTTTTTGTAGAAAATTATCGTGTGGCTGAATGAATCCTGCTCCTCCTTGAATGGTTTCCAGAATGATTCCGGCTGTTTTGGTAGTTATTTTTTGTAAATCATCTTCGTTGTTGAAGGTTATGAAATCGACATCAGGAATTAAAGGCCGAAAAATTTGTTTGCGTTCTTCAAATCCCATGACGCTCATAGAGCCCATTGTATTGCCGTGATAGGCATTGTGACACGAAATTAATTGGCTTCTTCCGGTGGTTCTTCGGGCGAGTTTTAAAGCGCCTTCAATGGCTTCTGTTCCAGAATTGACCAGATAGGTTTTGTCTAAAGGAGCGGGTAGGAGTGTGGCTAGTAATTTGCAATACGCAACGGCTGGACTTTGAGAATATTCGCCATATACCATGACATGGGAATATTTGTCTAATTGGTCTTTTATGGCTTGATTGACTCTTGGGTGTTGGTGACCAAGCGCACAGGCAGAAACTCCAGCTACAAAATCCAAGTATTTTTTGGAATTGGTATCATAAATATAAGAGCCAACGGCGTGCGAAACTTCCATTCCTAAGGGATAGGGTGAGGTTTGTGCTTGGTATGTTATAAAATCGGGATTCATTATTGGTATTTACAAAGTTTTTGAAAGAGACTCATTTTGTTGTTTTAGTAGGACTGATTCAAGGAAAGCCTATTTTTTATTTTTTGGTTTGGTCTTTTTCTTATCATAATTTAAGGTTTCTTTACGAACCTTCATAGGGACATCTTTTTTGGCTTCTTCGGCTTTACTTTCTTTGAGTATTTTTTCGTTGTCTTCGTTTTCCTCTGGGGGAAAAATATCGTCTTTCGATTTGATTCGCTCCTCGCCACGCCACAGTAATCCTCGAAGTTTTCGTGCATTTTCTGGTAATTCTTTTTCTGGAAAAAGATCACCATCAACTTGTTTGAAACGCGTAATGTTTTCTATTTTGTTTTTATCAAAAAGAATGTTGATTCTACTACTCACACTTTTGTCTATTCCAACGAGTTCTTGGACTTCATTACGAGAGAAATAAATCACCTCTGTATTTTTAATAATATCAACATCATGAAGTTTACCGTCAAGAAATTTTCCATAAAGGTTTTGTCCTTTTACCTGATTAAATCCGGTTCCTAAGGTGTCTTTTGAGACCAAAAAAGTGTTGTTGAGTACTTTGAGGGAATCTAGTTTTTGGGTACTGTTGTCACCAATAAGATGCATTACATCTCCTGTAATTTGGTTTTCGCCATTCCAAAGTATTGGATTACCCATTAATTTGGTCAAAGCTGTTTTCGAACTCGAATGTATCGAATCGCATTTGCCGCTCATATCTGTTTTATAAAACCGGACATTGTTAAACGCGCGAATGATTCGGTTTCCTTCTTTTCCGGTTACCATTAATTTTTTGCCATGGATATAAACAGAATCATTTTCGACAAAGTTTACTGCAACCGCTCTTTTGGTTACAAACATAGAATCCTGTTTTTTATATATTTCAGCATAATGTCCTTTGACAATTCCACGATTGATTGAGTCGGTGATTTTTACGTTTCGTGTGGCAGAGGCAAATTCTCGGTTGCGATCGTAGTACAAACTGTCACCTTTTATAATTCGGTCATCATATTTGATATACGATTTATTAAGGAAATGTGCTAGATTTTTCTTGGTGTCATAAAATCCTTTTTCGGTATAAATGTAATTGGCTTTGCTAGTAATTGTGGAAGGTCCTAAAAGATAAGAATGTCCTGAATTGCTATAATAATCCAAATGATTTGATTGTATGACATAAGTTGGATTTGTAATAGTAACCGCGGTTAAAAATTGAAATTTTTTCTGTGCTACATAATACCTTCCTGATTTACTTACCAATGTGTTTTTAAGATTAGTAATAGTTCCTTTTGTATTGTAAAATACTTCTTGTGTATTTCTGTCAAAATTGATTGTGTCGGTGACTAATGTAGCATCAGGCGAGCTCATTACTGCATCTCCAGTTGCAAATGCTTTTTTAACATTACCACTATATTCAGCATATTTACTATTTAAAAATAAAGTGTCGCCTTGAACCAATTGCACATTTCCAAAAGCTTTTATGTAATTTTCTTTTTGGAAATAGTAGGCTTTATTACAAGTCATAATGACACCATCATGATTGACGCGAACATTTCCGGTAAGTAATAAGGCATCAGGAACTTCCGTTTGATTGACATCTGCGAAATCGGAATTTTCGACAATGATTTTTTTAGGTGTTTGTGCCAAAAGCAATTGAAAACTTAGCAACAAGAAACATATAATGAAAAACTGAGATTTCTTCAATGGATTTAATTTTTGTCAAATTTATGAAAAAGGTTACAATCCTAATCCATATTAGGATTTATTTATAATTAGGATAAAGTATTTTGAAATAGGAGTCCTTTTTCAGACTTAATTTTTCTAAAGGAATAAAATAGAAGAGGAACATTAAAACTATATGTGATATAGAAAATTTGCGATTTAAATTGGTTAGTAAACTACAATTTCCATTTAAAAAAAGAAGAATATTTTTGTGTTTTTTTAAGAGAATAGTATTGGGTGTTTTGTGTTTCATAATTTTAAAAATGAAATTTTATTTGTTAACAAAAAGGAGAACTCCTTCGTTGTAGTTACTATTTGTATATTCTTTGAAATAGCTTTTCAATAAAAAAGTATTAAATTTATAAGTTAAAGTTTGAAAAAATAGGATATCAATAAAATAACTTAAATTACCTTAATTAATTTTTTGTATGATAAAAAAAATAACTATTGTTGCAGGAATATCTAGTATCCTTTTGGCGACAGCCTGTAAAACAAAAGATTTAAAAATGAGTGCAGATAAGAAGATAAATATTAATAATAAAGTAGTAGTATATCAGGTTTTTACGCGATTATTCGGAAATACAAATACTACCAATAAACCTTGGGGAACAATCGAAGAAAATGGTGTAGGAAAGTTTAATGATTTTACGGATAAAGCGCTCCATGAAATAAAGGATTTGGGCGTAACTCATATTTGGTATACTGGAGTTCCTCATCATGCTTTGATTCGTGATTATACAGCAATAGGAATTTCAAATGATGATCCTGATGTAGTTAAAGGAAGAGCGGGTTCTCCCTATGCAGTAAAAGATTATTATAATGTAAATCCAGATTTAGCCGTAAATCCTGCCAATCGTCTCGAAGAGTTTGAAGCTCTGATAGCAAGAACGCACAAGGCAGGATTAAAACTGATAATTGATATTGTTCCCAATCATGTTGCTCGTAAATACGAGGGACAAAATAATCCTAAAGGAGTAAGGGATTTTGGTGCTGATGATGATGTAACGGTTGAATATAAAAGGGATAATAATTTTTATTATATTCCAAATACACGTTTTCAAGTTCCTGATACTGACAAACCATTAAACGGAGAAAAGAACCCACTTATTGATGGTAAATTTGAAGAAAATCCAGCAAAATGGACAGGTAATGGTTCGCGACTAGCAAAACCAGATAAAAATGATTGGTATGAAACTGTTAAAATAAATTACGGAATTCGTCCTGATGGTTCAAAAGATTTTCCAGAACTTCCAGCTGGTTTTGACACCAAATCCTACCAAGAACATTTTGATTTTTGGAAAAAACAGACGGTACCGAATTCTTGGAAAAAATTTAGGGATATTGCCTTGTATTGGACTGCTAAAGGGGTTGATGGGTTTCGTTTTGATATGGCCGAAATGGTGCCTTATGAATTTTGGAGCTATATGAATTCTGCAATTAAAGTTAAAAATCCAAATGCTTTTTTATTGGCTGAAGTGTATAATCCAAGCGAGTATAGAAATTACATTCGTTTAGGAAAAATGGACTATTTATATGATAAAGTAGAATTGTACGATAAATTAAAGGAAATTGTACAAGGAAAAAGTCAAACAGATCCTATTAGTACAATTCAAAACGGATTGGCAGATATTGAGCATCATATGCTGCATTTTTTAGACAATCATGATGAACAACGTTTAGCAAGTCCTGAATTTGCAGGGTCAGCTGAAAAGGGTAAGCCATTAATGGTTGTTTCTGCAACAATAAGTACTTCGCCTACAATGATTTATTTCGGACAAGAAGTTGGCGAGGCTGGAAACGAAAATGGAGGGTTTGGTACGCATTCTAGAACTTCTATCTTTGATTATGTGGGAGTACCCAACCATCAGCGCTGGATGAATGGAGGTAAATTTGATGGAGGTCAATTATCAGAATCTGAAAAAGAGTTACGAGATTTTTATAAAAGATTACTGAATTTTACTTTGAAAAGTTCCGCTTTAATGGGTGAATACCAAGAAATTCAAGGAATCAATCGGTACGCAACAGAGGGATATTATCCAGAGGTCTATTCTTTTGTTCGCTGGTCCGAAACGGAAAAACTAATTGTTATAGCTAATTTTTCACCTAACAATACTAGCCATTTTGAATTGAAAATCCCATCAGATGTGATTCAGAAATGGAACTTAAAAGAGGGGAATTATATTTTAACAGATCAATTGTATCAAAAAAGTAAAATTCAATTGCAGGTTGTAAATGGAGAAGGAAAAGTACAAATGACGATTGCTCCATCCGAGTCATTTATTTATCAGTTGTAGCGTTCATAGATTAAAAAAAGGGAGAAAATAATTTTCTCCCTTTTTTTATTCATTTATGTTTTTACTTTTTAACGGCGGCATCATAATTTTCGCCAACTTGCTTCCAATTGATTACATTAAAAAAAGCATCAATATAGTTTTTTCTTTTGTATTGATAATCTAAATAATAGGCGTGCTCCCAAACATCCAAAGCTAAAATGGGTTTTCCAGGCATAAGTGCATTTCGCATGAGCGGATTATCTTGGTTTTGTGTATTAGTAACTTGTAGCTTTCCTGCACGATCCACAATTAGCCATGTCCAACCGGAACCAAATTGTTTAGTTGCTTCTTCTTTGAACAAAGTGCTGAAATTTTCAAAGGAACCAAAATCTTTTATCATAGCACTTGCCAAACTATCTTTAGGCTGTCCTCCAGCTTTTGGCGCCATACATTTCCAATATAAGGAATGGTTATAGTATCCGCCCGCATTGTTTCTTATAGCGGCATCATTTACATCTAGTTTAGATAAAACTTCTTCTATGGTTAGGTTTTCCAATGGAGTTCCTACAATCGCTTTATTTAAATTATTGGTATAGGTTAAATAGTGCTTAGAATAATGCATTTCTAAAGTTAATGCAGATAAATTAGGAGATAAAGCATCATATCCATAAGGTAATTTTTCAAGTTGAAAAGAACCATCTTCCGCTTTAACATCATCAGGCATCCCTACCGTGATTTTTTCTTGTGCCGAAGGCAAAGGTACTTCAACCACTTCTGTGTATTTTTTTTTGTTGCAGGAAATTAAGACAACCAATAGTATTAAACAGCTAATTTTTTTCATGATAAGAGGCTATTTGTTTTTTATTGAAATAGATAAAGTGGTTTTCAATTTCGTTTCTTAAACGAAACAAATCAGAGACTTGCTTGTTAATTAATTTTTGTCAATAAGTGAATTTATGATTTCGATATACTGTTCTTTAGCTTCATCAATCGATAAATGACTGATTTGAATCCAAGCATTAGTTTTGAAAGCATTTCTTAAATCAAAATTATTGGAAAGATTGTATTTTGCTGTACCAAAAGTTGCTTGTTTATAAAAAGCATAAAGTCTTAACTGCACATCTTGTGGTAAAGAGGCTTGGGTCATTTTAGAAGCTATTTCTACAGCTTCAGAAAAGCGTGTATCTAAATCTTTTTCAATCATTAATTACTCTTTTGTAGCAATAATCGTTTTGCCACCAATGGCTTTTTGATTTAAAACTACGTTAATAGGTGTCCCTAAAGGTAAAAATAAATCGACTCTTGAACCAAATTTTATAAAGCCAGCATCAGTACCTTGGATTACTTGCATTCCTTCTTCAGCATAATTGACAATTCGTCTTGCTAATGCACCTGCAATTTGTCGGTATAAAACGGCTCCAAAAGTCTCGTTTTCTATTACAACTGTTGTTCTTTCGTTTTCTTCACTTGCTTTTGGATGCCAAGCTACTAAAAATTTACCCGGATGGTATTTACTGAATTTCACTAATCCACTTAGACCATAACGGGTCACATGTACATTTATAGGCGACATGAAAATAGAAATTTGAAGTCTTTTATCTTTAAAATATTCGCTTTCAAAAACTTCTTCTATAACTACAACTTTCCCGTCTACAGGTGCAAGAATTTGCTTGTCATTTAGGATTGTAGTTCTCTTTGGATTTCTAAAAAACTGTAAAATGATTATCAAAAGTAACAAAGTGGCAATTTGAATGCCTTTTTTGATCCAATCAGTATCGATAAAATAATCAGATAATAATAAGACTATGGCAGTAAACAATGTGCCTAATAAAATGCTGGGAGTTCCTTCTTTATGAAACATAAGGTAAAATTTGATAAAATAAATATACAATTGGCGCTACAAATATAACACTATCTAGTCGATCTAGAATGCCTCCATGTCCGGGCATGATTTTTCCACTGTCTTTTATACCAGCAATTCGTTTGAACTTGGATTCGATTAAATCACCTATGGTTCCAAATATCCCAACAATTAATGCGATAATAGTCCAGATTAATATTGATTTTTCACTAAAACTCGGACTTGCTTTGATGTATAGTTTTGAAATTAAAAAACCTGCAAAAACAGCAAAAAGGACTCCTCCAATAAATCCCTCAATAGTCTTTTTGGGTGAAATTCGTTCTAATAATTTATGTTTTCCAATGGATTTTCCAACAAGATAAGCAAAGGTGTCATTGGTCCAAATCAAAATGAATAAGCCAATAATGATTTTAGGATTATAGTCTTTTATTCCAAAAGAAATTTTAATAATAAAAATAAAAGGTAAAAGGATATAGCCTATTAGATAGATGTATTTTGATAACTTGTTTATGGATTGCACGCCATCATCAAATAAAAACACAATGCATTTTATGGACACTATTAACGTAATGGCAAGTAATAATATATTGAGTTGTTCAATATCTAAAGCAAATTTAAAGTTTCTATTTTGAATTTTAGTTATATAATTTTCAGTTTCAACTTTGTAAAAACTCAATAATGAAATGAAAGAATAGAAAAGAGTTGCGAAAAAAATTGGAAAAATTTTATTCAGTTGTACTAGATTGCAAAACTCGAATGTAGCAATAATCAGAAAAATCCCGAATAGAACAATAAAGCTTTCAGTTGAGAATAGGATAGAGGATAATAACAATGCAATGTAAACAGCACCCGAAATTCCTCTTTTAAGCGTTTCATTCATCTTAAAGATCTTCTAAAAGCAATAAATAAAGATTTTTCGCAGAGCTTCCATATTGGGTAAAATCTTCTTCTTTTGCTTTTTCAAAATATTTTATGGTTGTAATATTGGTAGGATAATCTCTTTCGTATTTCTTTTTTATTGCACTAAGACCATCACTTTTTGCTTCAAGAATTTGACTAGTTGTAGCTAAAACAATAATATTTACAGGGAGTTCATTAGGCTTGTTTTGTTTAATTTGTTTAGAAGAAAACAATATAGAACCTTCTTCAGCAATTAGATTTTCGCATCCTGCAAGTAGGAATTTTGGATGCATTGGTTTGTCGTATGTTAATTTATTTTCTTCTAACATACCAAAAAGGTTTGCGTCATAACAAAGAACTTCACTTTCGAACCAATCATTTTCTTCTAAAATGTTTTCAAATTGTTCTTTTACTTCTTCGGTATTTTCACAGTATAGAAATTTGCCTCCATTTTTTTTGAAATTATAAATGAATTGCTCATCTATAGACATATTTACATCAGAAAAGGATTTGTTGTATTCTTTTTCTTTTTCCTCTTCAGAAGCTGGATTGTTAGAACCAAAAAATTTTTTAAAAAGACTCATAATTTATGTCGAACTATTTTAAATGTTATTTGAAAACGTTCAAAGATAAAAAAATCTTAATTCAAAAGTCATTTTTGAATTAAGATTTTAAAAATAATTAAAATAGGATGTTTTTTAGGAAACTGTTTCTTCAGGTTTTTTATCAAAATCTCTCTTTCCAAAAATAGCTTCTAAATCGTCTTTGAAAATAACTTCTTTTTCAATTAATATTGCAGCAAGTTGATTTAGTTTGTCTTTGTTTTCCTCCAATATTTCAATAGCTCTTTGGTACTGACTTTCAATTAATATGGAGATTTCTTCATCAATAACTTTGGCCGTTTCTTCCGAGTAAGGTTTTGAAAAACTATATTCACCTTGTCCACTTGAATCATAATAGGTAACATTAC
>CANEXR010000061.1 GCA_947443815.1 Flavobacteriaceae bacterium
AATATGCTCCAAATAATCCACCGATAAAAACCACTCCAATCAAAACCGATGATGAGGCTGGCAAAGTTCCACCTTGAGAAACAAAACCAAAAAGACCCGATATCGAATTTACCAAAATAAATAAGGCCGATACTGCCGCCGTTTGTTTCATTGTTGCCCATCCAAAAAGCAACAAAACTGGACTCAAAATAATTCCGCCTCCAATACCCAGCAAACCTGATAAAAACCCAATTAATGCCCCAAAGGCCAATGCCAAAGGGAGATTAATTGCTTTCATTTCGTTTTTCTCTTTTCCAAAAAAACCAAGCAATCGCAATACAGCAAAAACCAAAACCGTTGCCAAAATAATTTTATAATAAAAAGCATCAATTTTCAAATAACCGCCTAAAAATGAAAACGGAATCGAACTCAAAGCAAATGGATAAAACAAATTCCATTTAAAATTATTTTCCCTATAATAAAAATAAAAAGAAACCGCCGAAACCAAAATATTCAGTACTAAAGCAGTAGGTTTCATAAATGTCATCGGAAACGAAAAAGCGCTCATCAAAGCCAAATAACCACTAGCACCACCGTGACCAACACTAGCATATAAAAAAGCAACAATCGGCAATAAAAACAACAATAAAGGCAAGTCTAATAAATCTGTAACAGTCATAAAATATATTTTTTAAGTTCACAATCCAAAAATTCCCAACAAGCCGTATTAATAGCTTCAAAAGATTCAATTAATAATTTTCCGTAAGGAGTCAAAACCGTACCACCACCTTTATTCCCGCCAACTTGCGTTGCAATCAAAGGCGTTTTCGAAGCTTTGTTTGAAGCATCCACCAGTTTCCAAGCTTTCTGATAGGAAATATCCATAGCTTTTGCAGCCTTATTCAGCGAACCCGTAGCTTCAATTAATTTCAATAATTGAATACGCCCTTCACTAATAAGAATTCCCTCCTCTGTCTCGATCCAGATTTTAGATTTTATTTTCAAAAGAAAAAAAGATTTCGTTATACTTTTACAAATATAACGAAATCTTTTTTTCAACAAAACAAAAAAACACCTTTTTATACGGAAACGTTTGCGTAAAAGTAGCTATACCATCCTTTTGGGCGTGCCAGCAGTATAAAAAGGGGCCTCTCGATAGCAGTGCTAGATGCCCCTTTTCATACTGCTGTCGGGCTATCCACAGTACTTCGGTACTTGCTCCTATCCCTCACGCACTACAGCTTCAAAATAACGATAATTGATTTTTTGACAACTCCTCCCTACTATCAAAAGCAAAAAAATATTGAAACAAAGCTTTCGTAACATACTAAGATTAGACCTAATTCCTTAATGTACAATCAAACTACAATAAATAAACCTCAACAGCAGCGCCTTTGCGTAATTCATAGTGTCCATTAGGCACAAAAACAAGTCCATTAGCAACCGAAAAAGAACTCAACATAGACGATGCTTGATGCGATAATACACGTACTTCATCCCCAACAATTGTAGCCTTCAAAAACTGACAACGGCTGTTGCTCACCGAATAATCATGAGCAATCTTTATCGTTTTTGCTTGCTCATAATTTGCCGATTCTCCTGAAAGTATTCTAAGTGTTGGCAAAACATAGACATAGAAACAAGTCAAAGCGGCCGCAGGATTACCAGGCAATGCAAAAACAATTTTGTCTTTCAATTTTCCTGCAAAAAGAGGTTTCCCAGGTTTTTGATTGACTTTATAAAAAAGAGTTTCAACATCCAATTCTTTTAATGCTGCAGCCACAAAATCATAATCCCCAACAGATATTCCTCCAGAAACCAAAACAACGTCATTTTCTGCCAAAGCTTGTTGCAATTTATTTTTGGTGTTTTCATAATTATCGTTTACTTCATACAAATTCACGGCATCAAAATAACTGTCGCTCAAAGCCGATGCTAACATGATACCATTACTTTCATAAACTTTTCCGTAGGCTAATGGAGTACCCGGTTTTACCAATTCATTTCCTGTTATTACAATTCCTACACTTGGTTTCTTGAAAACTTTTACGGAAGTAAAACCCAAACCTGCCAAAAATCCAATTGCAGCTGGATGAAGCAGTGTTCCTTTTTCGATGGCCAACTCGCCAACAGCAATTTGTTCACCGATAGGTCTTACATTTACCTCAGGCGCAATCGCCTCTTCAAGCAACAATTGTCGCCCTTTTACCACTACTTTTTCAATTTGAATTACCGCTTGTGCGGTGTCTGGAACCGCAGCACCGGTGAAAATTTTTATGGCTTGACCTGGCAGCAAAACCACTTGATGCGAATCGCCAGCTTTGATTTCACCAATGATTTCATAAACCAATTCTTCATGCCAACACAAAGCAAACCCATCCATAGCCGATTGTCGGAACGGAGGCATATTTATTGGCGAAAAAAGGGTTTGAGACAACAAATGTTTTCGAGCTTGAATCAATGAATAATTTATTTCCTGTAATGGCGGTAAATTGCTTTTTAGTATTGAAAAAGCTTCTTGAACTGAAACCATAATATGTTTTTTTAGTGGTTTTCAAAAATACAATTCCCATTTGATTTATTTCTTTTTTAGATTAGAAATAAAAATAAACACCTTTTTTTTAGAAAATATTAGAAGAAAAATAGCTAAAAAAATGCCTATAAATACCATTTAATTACTTATTTAGGCAAGCTGCTTTTTCAAAATATTCTCCTACAAACAAAATATCTTCACTCTAAAAAACAACAAATGAAAAGATTTACATTTTTTATACTTGGTATCCTACTCTTCTTTTTCAGTACTAAAATTTCATCAAAAAACAATGAAATAAACTCTCCCAAATCATAAACGACATGCCCAAAAAATGTCAGGAATGTAGCTATTGCTTTTAATGCAAATTTTATAGTAAAAGACAGGCCAACAAATACTATTAAATAATAATTTTGTGTTAAGATTTTAAACCTTAAGCAAGTATCATCATCTTAGCTTTATAACTTAAAATCCTATAGAAATGAAAAAAGTACTTATTGCCGCATTATTAATCGTTGGACTATCCAGTTTTGCTCAAGAAAGAAGAGAAAGACCCAATAGAGCCGAAATGGAAAACTTAACTCCTGAGCAACGCAATCAACTGATTGTAAAAAAAATGACATTAGAATTAGATTTGAATGCCAAACAACAAGAACAAATTAGTCAAATTATTACAGAACAAAGCGCAAAAAGAGAAACAATGAAAGCGGAACGAAAAGCAAGCTCCGAAAAACCAACAACTGACGAACGTTTTGCGATGAAAAACAAAATGTTGGATGAACAAATCGCTATGAAAGCTAAAATGAAAAGCATCCTATCTCCAGAACAATATACAAAATGGGAAGCGTTGAAAGAAAAGAATCAGGAAAAAAGAGGCAATCGAAAGGAGGGTCCAAGAGGTGAAAGACCAGAATAATACAATAAAAAAACTTCCGGCAATAACCGGAAGTTTTCATTTTAAGGCATTATTTTAAAACGTTTTAGAGACTTTATCAATAGCCTGAATTGTAAAATCTAAATCTTCATAAGAAAGCGCATCCGTAATGAACCAAGTTTCATAAGCCGATGGTGCGATGTAAATTCCTTCTTGTAATAAACCATGAAAGAATTTTTTGAACGTTTCATTATCTCCCTTTGCTGCAGTTTGAAAATCGACTACAGGATTAGCATCAAAATGAACTGATACCATGGACCCAATTCTATTTATAGTAAAAACAACTTTATTTGCTTTCAAAACCGTATCGATTCCTGCAGCTAAATAAGCCGTTTTTTCTTCTAATCGTTTGAAAATTTCACGATCCGCATCCAGAGCTTGCAACATTGCTAAACCTGCAGCCATAGCCAATGGATTCCCAGATAAAGTTCCCGCTTGATAAACAGGGCCTAAAGGAGCTAAATAATTCATGATTTCGGCACGAGCAGCAAAAGCACCAACTGGCAATCCACCACCAATCACTTTTCCGAAACAAACAATATCCGCTTTTATCCCGAACAATTCCTGAACACCACCTCTAGCCAATCTAAATCCGGTCATAACCTCATCAAAAATAAGGAGTATTCCATGGTCTGAACACATTTGGCGCAAGCCTTCCAAAAATCCTTTATTAGGCGGAATACAACCCATATTACCTGCAACTGGCTCTACAATAATAGCGGCAATTTCGTCTTTATTTGCTTCAATAAGAGCCGCAACATTATCTAAATCATTGTATCTTGCTAAGAGCGTGTCTTTTGCAGTGCCAACTGTAACTCCAGGGCTATTGGGTGTCCCAAAAGTTATCGCACCACTTCCCGCCTGAATCAAAAAAGAATCTGAATGCCCGTGATAACAGCCTGCAAATTTGATTATTTTATCTCTTTTGGTAAAGCCTCTAGCCAATCGTATCGCGCTCATACAAGCTTCTGTTCCAGAATTAACAAATCGGATTTTATCAATATTTGGAACCATCGAAACAGCCAAAGCAGCAATTTGGGTTTCTAATGCTGTTGGCATCCCAAAAGAAGTTCCTAATTTAGCTTTTTCAATTACTGCTGTTACAACAGGTTCAAAAGCATGCCCTAAAATCATTGGTCCCCAAGAATTAATATAATCGATTAAACGATTTCCATCTTCATCATACAAATAAGCCCCTTTAGCGCTTTTGACAAAAATAGGAGTTCCACCAACCGCTTTGAAGGCTCTTACTGGTGAATTTACACCTCCTGGAATTACTTTTTCCGCTTCAGCAAAAAGCTGACTGCTTCTTTGATATACCATTTTATTTATAGAATTATAATTGAACTTTTATTTTACTTTTAGTTTTTGACCAATCGAAAGAGTATTTTCAACAAGATTATTTTTTTGTTTTAAGTCCTCTACTAAAAGATTGAATTTTTTAGAAATAGAATATAAAGTATCTCCTTTTTGTACTTCATATAAAGCTAAATCTACGATTGGTTTTTTTATGGGTAATACATTCTGATTGGCATCAACTACAAACGTTTTGCCCAAAACCTGATTGTCATATTGATACAAATTATAGCGCTCAATATAATTAATTAATTTTTCAGGATATTTGGGATCTGTGGCATAACCCGCTGTTCTTAACCCTTGTGCCCAAGCTTTATAATCCCCTTTTTCTAAATTAAACAAACTGGCATATCTAGGTCTACTTGACAAAAACAAAGCGTGATCTTGGAACGATTCTGCAGGATCATTATATTTTCGAAAGCATTCTTGATCTGAATCATCATTGTGTCTCACACTTTCTCCAGTCCAATCTTTGTGACATTTTATTCCAAAATGATTGTTGGCACTTACAGCTAAATCGCCTATTCCTGAACCTGACTCTAAAATTCCTTGCGCCAAAATAATACTTGCTGGTATTCCAAAATTTCTCATATTATTCATAGCAATGTCTTTATAATGAAAAACATAGCCATTGATTAAGTCTGATGTAACTACTGTTTTTGAAGTAGACTCAATTATTTCTGTAGTAGAACTGTTTTGCTCTTTCTTTGGGAATTTTGTTGCTGAAACTGATTTTTTAGGCGTTTGTACTGTTTCTTTTTTAGCCGAATGAGAAACTGATTTCTTAGTCACAATAACCGGTTTTGAGGCATTGCAACCAATCAAAATTAGCAGTATTATGAATGGTACTATTTTTTTAATCATAGAATATTGATTATTGGTAAATGCTTGCTTTTTAATTTCATATTCATCCCTTTTATGCCTTGAATTCCGCCCGTATGAAGGAGCAAAATTTTTGAATTTTCAGGAAAATAATTTCTTTCTATCAAATCTATAACGCCAAAAACCATTTTTCCAGTATAAATTGGATCCAAAGGTATTTGAGTTTTGCTAAAAAAAGCATTAATAAATGCAATCAATTCTGAATTTACTTTTCCATATCCTCCAAAATGATAATCGGTCATTAATTCCCAATGCTCTTGCTGCGCAAAATTACGAATTTCATTTTTTAAAAAATCGCCTTTTAGAGCTGGAAACCCTAAAACTTTTTGATGTGGTAAAACACTATTTATAATCCCTGAAATAGTTCCTCCTGTTCCTACCGCACAGCAGATATAATCGAATATAGCATCAGCATCAGTCAATATTTCCTCACATCCTTTTATTGCTAATGGGTTGGTACCACCTTCTGGAACCAAATAAAAGGTGCCATATTTTTGCCTTAAGCTTTCAATGAAACAATCTTCCGTTTTTAGTCGATAAGTCTCTCGACTGACAAACTCTAGTTGCATTCCACAGTCATGCGCGAATAACAAGGTTGGATTTTCCATAATTTTAGAACCTAATTCCTCTCCGCGAATAACTCCTATGGTATGAAATCCTTGTTCTTTTCCTGCATAAGCCAAGGCTGCAATATGATTTGAATAAGCTCCACCAAAAGTAAGTAATGTGGTTTGATGCTCTTTTTTTGCTTGAAGCAAATTATATTTTAATTTTCTTAATTTATTTCCGGACACAAAAGGATGAATTAAATCTTCGCGCTTGATGCTCAATGAAATTGAATTAGGAAACAGTATGGAAATCGATTGATTCAAAGATAAAATTTTATGCAAATGTAAAACTTATAAACAACAAAAAAGCAATCCTTTCAGATTGCTTTTTTATCTTATCTATTATTCAAATCAATTGGTAATGATTATTTTTTTACCCATTTCAGCTTTGTCTTTAGAGGATAATTTTACAATATAAACGCCATCACTCAAGCCTGAAGTAGAAAATTTATAACTAGTTTCTGACCCCAATTGTTTTTTATTAAAAATCAATTTTCCAGCTATATCATACAATCCACATGAAGTTAGTTCTAATTGTTTAGGATTACTAATGGTAACATTTTTAGAAGTATTGTTTTGATACACTCCAAAATTAGAAGTAGTTTCTTCATTTACACCTAAAGCATTTGCATTTTTAAACGTAATTTCAAAACGATCATTAGTCCCTGCTTCTAAAGAAACTTCATAGAAGCTATTGGTGATATCTGTATATGTCCCTGTTACTTTATCAAAAATATAAACGACTTCAGACAAATCATAGTTTATGAAATTACCAACAGTAAATTTAAACGAAGTCGTTTTATCACATCGAACAGAAAAAGGAATTCTTTTATCCATATCAAAAGGCAATGTCATAAGCGAACATTGATTGTCCATTTCATCTGAATGCAATGGAAAATAAGTATCAATTTCCATATCAGTATCCAATGATTCAGCATCTTTTGCTAAATCAAACCCGTCAGTAGCATTAGGACTAAAAGCTAGTACCGTTTCTCTAGTTGTATCATTATAGGAGGAGTGAATCTTTATTTGAGGCAATTCTTTTTTAGAAAATTTAGTATAATCTAAACCAGCAATATTAGGAATTTCATCCCAAAATTCATCTGAAGAAGTTGTTTTTGAAGTTTTTCCATTCTTCGTGTTTTTGACACTTTTATTAAATTGAGAATTGTTTGCAGTCCCTTCTTTTACAAAAACGCGATAGGTGTTTTTCATTTGAACATTACCCGTAATTTTACTATCAATCATGAATCCTTGACCTACTGGGCAAAACATTCTTTTATACACATTACCTGATGAAGCTCCTGTTGTATTCAAAGTACCATCACCATTATAAGTATCCCAAGTTGCAGCAACATAGGTACCAGGACTCCCAACGCCGTTATTGGCCACATAAATTCCATATCCTCCAACATATGAAGCTAATGCATGTGATGAAACTGGAGATTGTTCCCAAAAATACGCTACTGCTGATAATGACGGAGTGGTTATTGGAGAGGTTAAATCACTTCCATTTGCTAATAATGCCGCATTATCCAATAAAAACATATTTAGATTTATAGCAGATGGGTAAGGATTTCCTGTTAGAGTAAGTTGATTAGTCATGACTGGTATATCAATTGTTCCATCATTTGGTTTTCCTCTAAAATCATATCGTTGACCGCTACCTGGATTATTTGTTACTGATTCTCCAACATCTGTTGCATCTGTTCCGCTAGTCCCTTTCATAGTAAAGCCTTCACCAGCATTTATCGATGTCCCTGACCCTGCAAAAGACCAATCAGAATATGATCCTGATGATACAAATTTCCATATCCAATAAGGAGCAATAGACAATGAACCAGTACCTGAAGCACCATTGTAATTAGACATTGAAAGTATCGTTGCTGGTGTACTAGCAGTTTTTGTCGTTGGAACACTAAGCATTGTAATCCCGAAAGCTTCATTTCCAACATAGGCGGATGCATTTCCCACTGGAGAACACCAATAATTGTAACAATAATTATTAACTGTTCCTTCTTGCAAAACGGACAGACTTCCCAAACCTTTGTTAGCTCCCGAAGAAGTTGAACCTTGCAAAAACTGAGCATTATTTCTTAAATAGAAATTACTCGTAGCCGCTTTAAGTTCTATATTTTGTTTTACGTATACATATTGATTAGTGGCAAAAATATATGAATTTGGACTTACATATACCTGTGCTTGAATATCATTCTGAATAAAAAAACCAACTAAAATCAAGACTGTTTTATTAAGTATTTTTGAGTTCATAAGCTTCTAAATTTAATTTGTGAAAATTATATTTTTATGAGCATTCAAGAATGTTAAGAATCTGATTGTAATAGAAAATCAAAAGTTCCTGAAGTATAGTAAAGTTGTAAATACTTGCATAACCAAACGGTAAAAAAATGAAAAATGAAATCTGAACTATTTCCATCTAAAGTTACAAAAAAAACAAAATACAAACTAATAAAAAAGGCGATAAAAAGTATTAAATATCGACCAAATACATCTTTATTGTTTTTAAAAAAGTAGTTTCTTACAAGAAAAATTTAATAACGATCTAATAATTTCATTTTATTAATCTTTTATTTCATTTTTAAGGACATGTAAATAGGTTTTTTAAGCTAAAAACTTATAATTAAACAATTGACATTAAAAAGTCTAGGAGTTTATTAATACCCTTTTAATATTCTCTTCCTATTCACTAAAAAAGAGAGATAACAACTGTTTAAATTAGAAATGAAATAAATGTTAAAAAAGCTAAGATTTTTTTTAACTCAAAAATTTTAAAAAAAAACAAAACGAGCG
This sequence comes from Flavobacteriaceae bacterium, assembly GCA_947443815.1. Classification (GTDB taxonomy): domain Bacteria; phylum Bacteroidota; class Bacteroidia; order Flavobacteriales; family Flavobacteriaceae; genus Flavobacterium. The sequence continues at coordinate 9,101 of CANEXR010000061.1, forward strand.
GGTTTCAAGATATTTTAGATTGGATTCATTTGCATAGGCCTCTCTTTCAAAACTTATGTTTCTATAGGCTAAATTAGCATTTTTGTATTGGAGCAAACGAAAACAATATTCCAATACATACCAAATAAAAAAGGGCAGAATCAATAATTCTAATTGTTGCTGCAAATGTATTTTTTCATGATTGACAAAAATGGAATTATTTTTATCAACTGGATATTTTACAAATACAAAAGGAAACACCGCTAACCCACGATATCCTTTTGGAATTAAATATTTAGCAACAATAAGAAACATTTACTATAAAATTTATAAATTTGTAAAGATATAATCGCATTATTTAAAGAAAACTACAATCGAAAAACTATTTTTTTAGATAAAATAACATTGCGAATTCAAAATAGTCTACCAACTGAATTATAATGAAGCAAAGTAATGAAAATAAATTAATAGAAAATGAAGATTTCTATTATACCCCAGAAGGCTATAAATGTTTTACCGAAAAATACCATTTAAAAAGAGGGTATTGTTGCAAAAGTGGCTGCCGTCATTGTCCTTATGGCTATGACAAAAAAACTGGAGAAATAAAAAAAAATAATTAGAAGGCAATCAATTAGAAATAAAAATGGATACCCTTTCCTTAAAATACAAAATCAAAATATACAAATCCTATCATAGGTCGGATATTCGGTATCCTTAGTTTGTTGTAAAAAATATTTTTATATCCGAAATCAGTTAGATTTCAAAACAATAAACAAATGACCGAAAAATAAAAAAAATGACATTTCAAGAACAAATCAAACAAGGTATCCCTTCCGTACTTCCAAAACTCAAACCGTATGAAAGTACCATAAATCATGCTCCAAAAAGAAAAGAAATCCTTTCAGATGACGAAAAAAAATTAGCGCTTCGGAATGCTTTACGGTATTTTGAACCCAAACATCATGCGGAATTAATAACCGAATTTTCAATGGAATTGGAGACTTATGGCCGTATATATATGTATCGCTTTCGTCCGGATTATAAAATGTATGCTCGCCCAATAACCGAATATCCTGGAAAATCAGAGCAGGCCAAAGCTATTATGCTGATGATTCAGAATAATCTAGATTATGCAGTGGCACAACATCCACATGAACTAATTACTTATGGTGGTAATGGAGCCGTTTTTCAAAATTGGGCACAGTATTTATTAACGATGCAGTACCTATCAGAAATGACCAATGAACAAACTTTAAGCATGTATTCAGGCCATCCAATGGGTTTGTTCCCTTCACATCCAGAAGCACCTCGTGTGGTGGTTACAAATGGAATGGTGATACCAAATTATTCTAAACCCGACGATTGGGAAAAAATGAATGCTTTAGGCGTTTCGCAATACGGACAAATGACCGCAGGAAGTTATATGTATATAGGCCCTCAAGGTATTGTTCATGGCACTACAATTACCGTTTTGAATGGTTTCCGTAAAATAAAAAGAAGTCCAAAAGGAGGTTTATTTGTAACCTCAGGATTAGGAGGCATGAGTGGCGCACAACCAAAAGCTGGTAATATTGCTGGCTGTATCACCGTTTGTGCCGAAGTAAATGCAAAAATCACACATATCCGACACAGTCAAGGATGGATCAACGAAGTAATTGAAAATATAGACGACTTGGTAAAGAGAGTTGTTTTGGCGAAAGCCAATGCAGAAATTGTTTCTATCGCTTATTTAGGAAATGTAGTGGATATTTGGGAAAAATTTGATCAGGAAAATATTATTATTGATTTAGGATCAGACCAAACATCCTTACATAATCCATGGGCAGGTGGTTATTATCCTACCGGTGTTTCATTTGAGGAAGCAAATATAATGATGGCCGAAAATCCAGAATTATTTAAACAAAAAGTACAGGAAACATTACGACGTCATACCACAGCTATTAATAAACATACCGCAAAAGGAACTTATTTTTTTGATTACGGAAATGCTTTTCTACTAGAAGCTTCCCGAGCAGGAGCAGCTATTATGGCCGAAAATAATATTGATTTCAGGTATCCAAGTTATGTGCAAGACATTATGGGGCCTATGTGTTTTGATTATGGATTTGGCCCATTCCGATGGGTGTGTGCTTCCGGAAAACCAGAAGATTTAGAAAAAACAGACGCAATAGCCTGCCATGTTTTAGAGGAAATGGCTAAAACAGCACCCGCAGAAATTCAGCAACAAATGCAAGATAATATCCAATGGATTAAAGGTGCTCAGGAAAACAAACTCGTGGTAGGATCTCAAGCCCGAATTCTTTATGCTGATGCCGAAGGACGTGTGAAAATTGCAGAAGCCTTCAATCAAGCTATTGCTAAAGGTGAAATAGAAACTATTGTTTTGGGTCGCGATCATCACGATGTTTCAGGAACGGACTCACCATATAGAGAAACTTCTAATATCTATGATGGCTCTCGTTTTACAGCTGACATGGCAATTCAAAATGTAATAGGTGATAGCTTTAGAGGAGCCACTTGGGTGTCTATTCATAATGGTGGTGGAGTTGGCTGGGGCGAAGTAATTAACGGTGGTTTTGGTATGGTTCTTGATGGTTCTAAAGAAGCTTCAAAACGCCTAGCCTCTATGCTTTTTTGGGATGTAAATAACGGAATTTCCAGACGAAACTGGG
>CANEXR010000062.1 GCA_947443815.1 Flavobacteriaceae bacterium
CTTGCCATATTATTAACCTATAAGGTGATTTTGATTTTCCGCTTGCGAAATTAGTAAATATTTTATATATAAATTACATTTAATGTAATTTTTACTGTATTTTTATCACTTCGCCTCTTTCGCTATTTGTATTACTTCCAATTAAAAAATGGGTGCTTTTGGGTATTATTTTAAAAGTAAACCCTTTGCCCTTTAAAGTTACCATACTCAAGATTATTTTTTGGAAAGAAAAGCTCTCGTTATCAAAAATAATTTCGGTTCCAAAACCAGGCTTAAATGAGGACGAAATTACCATTTTTTCTGTTTTCGAGTTGTGAAATTTTACTTTTTTTTGAAAAAATCCTTCTAATTTAACCCCTAACGCTTGGTTTGAGGAACATAGAACAAAATCTTTAGGTTGGTTTTTTATTTTGGGTTGTCCTTGAAACATTTTTATAAAAGAAAAAAAGACAATCCCTATTTTCATAAAAAAAGAAAACAGAGAAGAAACTTCAAAATGTTTTTTATAAAAAAACTGCATCGCTTCTTGAAACCTTCTCATGTAAATTTCATCTTTAATGGTGCTTTCTCCTTTATAATGTATAATTGTTGTTTCATGAAAATAATAATTGGATTTTCCCTTTTGCAATATTGAATAGGACAAATCAATATCATCAGAATACATAAAACAATCTTCATCAAACCCGCCAACATCAAGATACAAATCCTTTTTCATAAACATAAAAGCACCCACAAGAATAGCCACTTTTCCAGTTTGGTTTTCATTTAAATGTTGTGCATAATATTTTCCAAACATTTTTGATGTTGGAAACAAGCGATACAAGCCTGTGATTTTTGTAAAAGCAACAAAAGGTGTTGGAACACCCCTTTTACTTTCAGGAAGAAAATTTCCAGCTCCATCAATTAATTTACAACCTACAATTCCTAAATCAGTTTGTTTTTTGGCGAAAGCCAATACTTTTAGAAACGTGTCTTCGGCAACAACGGTGTCAGGATTGAGAATACAAATGTATTCGCCTTGAGCATGAGCGACACCAATATTATTCCCTCTGGGAAAACCTAAATTTTCGTTATTCTGAAGAATTTTGACATTTGGAAAACGACGTTTCATCATCTCGCAACTATCATCCTGAGAATTATTATCCACCACAATAATTTCACCATCAATGCTTTCAATGGCGTTTTGTACGCTTAAAACACATTGCTCTAGAAAATAGCGAACGTTATAATTGAGAATAATGACGGATAATTGCATTTTTCAAAGATATATTTTAAGATGGAAAGTCGCAAAGAATTAAAGTAACAAAGTTTCACTTCAAAAGATTACTTTTGCAAAAAAAATTAGCCTTGTGAATTACTTATCTGTTGAAAATATCTCTAAATCTTTTGGAGAAAGAACCCTTTTTGAAAACATTTCTTTCGGAATTAACAAAGACCAAAAAATTGCCTTTATAGCCAAAAATGGTTCCGGAAAAACAACCATTATGAGTATTATTAATGGTTTAGATGAGCCCGATACGGGACAAGTGGTTTTGAGAAAAGGAATTAAAATGGCGTTCCTTTCACAAAATAATAATTTGCAAGACGAATTGACCATTGAAGAAAGCATTTTTGCATCTGATAATGAAACCTTGAAAGTAATTGAAGCATACGAAAAAGCATTAGAAAATCCTGAAGATGAAGAAGCCTATCAAAAAGCGTTTGACGGAATGGATCAGCATAATGCATGGGATTTTGAAACGCAGTACAAGCAAATTTTATTTAAATTAAAACTGGAAGATTTTAAACTAAAAGTAAAAAATCTTTCGGGTGGACAGAAAAAAAGGTTGTCATTAGCTATCATTTTGATAAACCGTCCTGATTTATTAATTCTGGATGAACCTACCAATCATTTGGATTTAGAGATGATTGAATGGTTGGAAAGTTATTTTGCAAAAGAAAATATTACCTTGTTTATGGTGACACACGACCGTTTTTTCTTAGAGCGTGTTTGTAATGAAATCATCGAATTAGACAACGGAAAACTATACCAATATAAAGGCAATTACTCCTATTATTTAGAGAAAAAAGAAGAACGCATTGCTTCCGAAAATTCGAGTGTAGACAAAGCTCAGAATTTATTTGTGAAAGAATTAGAATGGATGCGCCGTCAACCAAAAGCAAGAACGACAAAATCAAAGTCACGTCAGGATGATTTTTATGTAATTAAAGAAAAAGCACAAAGTCGCCGTAGAGAAAATAAAGTAGAGCTAGAAATTAATATGGAGCGCATGGGAAGCAAGATTATTGAGCTTCACAAAATCTCCAAAAAATTCAAGGACCATGTCATCATGGATAATTTTAGTTTTGATTTTCAACGAGGAGAACGCATTGGAATTATTGGAAAAAATGGAACTGGAAAATCGACTTTCTTAAATTTATTGACAGGAACTTTAACGCTTGATGGTGGAAAAGTAGTGATTGGCGAAACGATAAAAGTGGGGTATTATACCCAAAGTGGAATTAACCCAAAACCGGGTCAGCGTGTAATTGATGTCATTAAGGAATACGGAGAGTTCATTCCGTTGATGAAAGGAAAATTGATATCGGCTTCGCAATTATTGGAGCGGTTCTTATTTGATGCTAAAAAACAATACGATTTTGTGGATCGATTGAGCGGTGGTGAATTAAAGCGTTTGTACTTGTGTACGGTTTTGATTCAGAATCCTAATTTCTTGATTCTCGATGAGCCAACAAACGATTTGGATATTGTAACGCTGAATGTCTTGGAAAGCTTCCTTTTGGATTATCCGGGCTGTCTTTTGGTGGTTTCTCACGATAGGTATTTCATGGATAAAATTGTGGATCACTTATTCATTTTTAGAGGGGATGGTGTGGTAGAAGATTTTCCTGGAAATTATTCTGATTTTAGAGCTTATGAAGACAGTGCTGATGTAGCTCAAAAAGAGGAAAACAAAGCGGAGAAAAAAGACTGGAAACAAAACAATCCAACTGGAAATTTGACGTTCAACGAGCAAAAAGAATTTCAGAAAATTGAAAGAGAAATTAAGGATTTAGAAATTGACAAAGCCAAAATCGAACAATTATTCTCTGACGGAAAAGTAGCCGACGCTGATATTGAGAAAAAAGCCAAAGAACTAGAAAACATCATTACTAAAATCGAAGAAAAAGAAGAACGCTGGTTTGATTTAAGTGCAAAAATTGAGGGTTAAAACTAGGATTACTTTATAACAATATCCAAACAAAAACACACAACAAAATCGAATTCAATCAAGGTTTTCATTTTATAAAACGCAATTTTATAGACTATTGAATTTTTTATATTTGCTTAAAAAAATACCCATGAAACACATTTTATCGACATTACTAGTGCTGACTCTTTTTAGTTCTTGTACAAAAGACAAAACATCTGAAACAACTTCAATTGATTATGTAGCCAAAAACGAGAAAGAAATCACCGATTATATTGCCAAAAATAAATTAACAGCTCAAAGAAGTGATTCGGGTTTGTATTATGTAATTAACGAACCTGGAACTGGAGTACAACCTACAGCAGCATCAAATGTAACAGTAGCTTACAAAGGATATTTCACTAATGGTACTGTATTTGACCAAAGTAGTGCCTCAGGAATTTCATTTGGCTTAAGCCAAGTCATAAAAGGATGGACAGAAGGAATTCCTTATTTTAAAAAAGGAGGTAGTGGTATCTTATTAGTACCTGCACATTTAGGATACGGGAATAATGATTACAGTAGTATTCCTGGAGGATCTGTACTTATTTTTGATGTTAAATTAATTTCTGTAAATTAACAATCCTTTCCTATAAAGTTCATTGTTAAAGAGACTAGCGCTAAATAAATTATAGGATGATGAATCATAACTTTAGAATAGCCGCAATTTCAGATATTCCTCAAATATGGGAAATTTTACAACAAGCCATACAAAGAAGAAAAGAAGATGGAAGTGAGCAATGGCAAGATGGTTATCCAAATCTTGAAGTTGTACAAAATGATGTTGAAAAAGGAGTCGGTTTTGTTTTGACCGAAGGAGAAACTATCATTGGTTATAGTGCCGTACTTATCAATGATGAGCCAGCCTATGAAAAAATTGAAGGACAGTGGCTTACTAATAGTGATTTCGTAGTGATTCATAGAATTGCCATTTCCAATAGCTATTTGGGAAAAGGTTTGTCCAAAACAATCATCAGTAGTATTGAAGATTTTGCTTTAAATAATAATGTTTATAGTATAAAAGTAGACACCAATTTTGACAATCTTGCAATGATGAAAATTTTAAAAAAATTGGGTTATACTTTATGTGGTGAAGTCTATTTTAGAGGTGGAGCAAGAAAAGCCTATGAAAAAGTGTTGCCTAAATAAATCGTGATTTCTACTTGTATAAGCACTAAATATACCTTTTACCAAGCAATCGGATTGTAATCTTTCAAGAACTTCCCGCACCAATGTTTTCCAGTATTGATTCCGTCAAACAAAGGATCCATTACCCGTGCAGCACCATCTACAATGTCTAATGGAGGTTGGAAATCTTCTTCTTCTTGTTTTCTTTTGGCTAATTCGGCAGGATCTTCATCGGTGACCCAACCTGTATCAACAGCATTCATGAAAATTCCGTCTTTTGCCAAAGTTCCAGCAGCAGTATGGGTCAGCATATTCAAAGCCGCTTTTGCCATATTAGTATGAGGATGACGATCTTCTTTAAAATCACGATAAAATTTCCCTTCCATAGCCGATACATTGATAATGTGCTTTTTGCCTGTATTATCTTTCTTCATCACTTCTGAAAGGCGGTTACACAATACAAAAGGCGCTACGGAATTCACCAATTGCACCTCAATCATTTCAGTGGTTTCTATTTGACCTAATTTCAAGCGCCAACTGTTTGTTTTTCGTAAATCTACTTGTTGCAAATCGGCATCGAGTTCCCCTTCCGGAAAAACTTCATTAGCCACCAACGCATTATCAAACGAATACGGAATCTGAGATAATTTAGCGGAAGCCCTTAACCCAATTCCAGGCTCAGGACCATGCCAAGTTACAGGCATATTTTGATTGGAGGAAGCAACAGTTGTTAAGAGTTTTAATTCTTCCAGACAATTAGCATGATCGAGTAATAAATCCTGCGCCGCTTTTGGCAAAGTTGTGATGGAACGTTCTTCATTCTCCATTAAATGTGTATAAAAACCCGCAGGTCTTCGCACTGTTTGTGCCGCATTATTAATAAGGATATCCAATCGTTCGTATTTTTGTTCTATGAAATTACAAAAAATCTCCACACTTGGAATATGTCTTAAATCCAACCCATGAATTTTTAAGCGATGCCCCCACTCCATAAAATCATCTTCCTGAGCAAAACGCAAAGCCGAATCTACAGGAAAACGAGTCGTAGCAATAACTGTTGCGCCTCCTCGCAAAAGCATTAACGTAATGTGATACCCAATTTTCAGACGAGAACCAGTAATTACAGCTATTTGTCCATTTACATCTGCCGTTTGAAAGCGCTTGGCATAATTAAAGTCGCCACAATCTGTGCACATCGTATCATAAAAATGGTGCATTCTAGTAAATTCTGTTTTACAAACGTAGCAGTTTCTGGGTGTTTCGAGTTCTAATTGTTCTTTAAGTGCGAGATCATTAAAAGCCAACAATTTTGGTGCAACAAAAACACTTGCTTCTCGGGCAGAACGAATTCCGGTTTCTTTACGAGCCGTTCGGTCTTTCTTTTCTTGTTTGCGTTTAGCTACTGCTTTCCCATCTTTTTTTCGACGGGAAAACTCTTCTCTATCAGGGCGCGAAAATTGTCCCGCAGCTTTGATTAAAGCCGTGCGTTGTTCTTTTGGAATAGCAAATATTTGTTCTGTATCGGTATTTAATTGAGCTAAAACAGCAATACATCGGTCGATTTCTTCCGAAGTTATAGTAGTGTTTTTTTCTATTATAGGAGTCCTCATTTTATAAAATTGGCCTTTTTATTAGTAAAAAACCAAAGGGGCAAATATAGTGTTTTTAAAGCCTTAAAAATTCAAAGTGTTACAGTTGAAAATCTTTACTTTATAATTTATAACTTTCTACATTAAGACTTTTGACTTTCGACAATTATCTTAGTATCTTCGTTCCTAGTTTGCAAATGTCTTTATGTTATTCCAAATCAAATCCTATTTAAAATTCCTCTGGTACTCCAAGAATGAGCATGCTGTTCATTCTCCTTTTGTATTTAGTTTATTGACCAAATGCTTTTATGATAAAAAGTCAAAACCAGAATATATTGTTCTAAAAGAATACAGAAAATCACTTTTGAAAAACAGCAATACTATTGAAGTAACTGATTTTGGTGCAGGTTCTAAAATTTTCAAAAACAATACAAGAGTAATTGCTAAAATTGCAAAAACTGCGGGAATTTCTCCAAAACGTGCTCAATTATTATTCAGAATTACACATTATTTCCAATCAGACCCAATTTTAGAAATTGGAACTTCCTTAGGATTAGCAACTGCTGCACTAGCTTTGGGCAATCCAAAAGCATCTGTAATAACATTAGAGGGATGTTCAAATACAAGAGCAATTGCAAAAAATCAATTGCAATTATTAAATATCAATAATGTAAAATCTATTGGAACTGAATTTTCAGAATATTTCAAAAACCTAAAACCCAAAACCCATAACCTAATCTATTTTGATGGAAATCACTCTAAGAAAGCTACTTTAGACTATTTTGAACGCTTATTACCCACAATTACCAATGAAACGGTTTGGATTTTTGATGATATTCACTGGTCGGCCGAAATGCATGAAGCCTGGGAAATTATAAAAACCCATCCTAAAGTGAGCGTAACCATAGATACTTTTCAGTGGGGATTGGTGTTTTTTAGAAGAGAACAACCCAAAGAGCATTTTATAATCCGAGTATAAAAAAAAATGACAGCTACCAATGGCTGTCATTTTCCTTGAATTAATAATTATTTATTGCTTTGCTTTTTCCATTTCGGATGACTTAGCCCCTATCCTATTGATTTTGAACATGGGTGCAAATTTGAATTTTATAGACGCAATTTTACCATTATCTTCAGAAGTTAAACCTTCTTTTTCAACTGTATTCTTTCTGCTATCCAATCCTTCATACATCAATTTAATCTCGTCATAATCTTCTCTCGAAAAACTACTTTTATTGTCTTTATAGGATTGAAAAAAAGCATCATAAACACTCAAAATATTCGTTTTATTTACCCAACTAAAATTCATATCCTCACCTAATTTTCCTTCTCCAAACAGTGCATTTCTCAATCTTTGTTTTGGCCCAACAGCAGCTATTTTTTTGGCGGCCAATTCTGCTTCAATCTTTGTTTTTAAAGCTGCATATTTTTCTCTACTAATAGCAACGCGCTTTTGTGCATCCATTTTGTCTTTAAGATTCGAAATTGCCGAATCAGCAATAACACTGCGCATTTCATAATCAGCATCCAAAGAAGATGCATTACCCAATGAATCAACATACATTACATAATTATCGACTGTTTTTTGAGCTTGAATTTCTTTTTCATCTTTGCAAGAAGCAAACCCTAAAGCGACTATCGCTATTCCTAAAAATAATTTTGTGTTTTTCATAATTTCTAATTTTATAGTAGGAAGTAAATGTAATTTGACATCTAGTATATTCAATGAATATCCAAAAATTATGAAACCAATTCAACTAATTATGAAATAAAGCAAAATGTTTAAATCTCAGTAAACCCTTCTTTAACAGAAAATGATTGTAACAAAAATGTATTTCAATCTACTTATGATTAATTCAAAAGTCTTTTGTACTTTTAAAATCTAAAAAATAATAGCGCCCTGAGCACAATTAAAGGGCTACAATTGAAATATCCGATGGCAAACCCACTAATAAAAATTACCAATATCAAACGAGATTTTGTACTCGGAAACGAAATTGTATATGTCTTAAAAGGTATTGATTTAGAAATCAACAAAGGTGAATATGTAGCACTAATGGGACCTTCTGGCTCCGGAAAATCAACTTTAATGAATCTTTTAGGATGTTTGGACACCCCAACTTCTGGAACCTATATCCTTAATGGAAAAGACGTAAGCCAGATGAAAGATGATGAATTAGCCGAAATACGAAACAAAGAAATTGGTTTTGTTTTTCAGACTTTCAATCTTTTGCCAAGAACTACGGCACTTGACAACGTAGCGCTGCCTATGATATATGCTGGGTATTCGAAATCGGAACGAAATATTCGCGCTACCGAAGTACTTAATCAAGTTAATCTTGCGGATAGAATGGACCATCAACCCAATCAACTTTCCGGTGGACAACGGCAGCGTGTAGCTATCGCAAGAGCTTTAGTTAACAAACCTTCCATTATTTTGGCCGATGAGCCTACTGGAAATCTTGACAGTAAAACGTCTGTGGAGATTATGAAACTTTTTGGTGATATTCATGCTAACGGAAATACTGTGATTTTAGTAACTCACGAGGAGGAAATTGCCGCTTATGCACATAGAATCATTCGTTTGCGCGATGGTTTAATTGAAAGTGACACCACTAAATAGTTTTTTTAGTAGTTAATTTCCAATTTTTAAATATTTGTAAAAAAAAGCTACAGAAGTCCATATTAATAAACGTTTAAGGAAAAAATTTGGGCTTGGGAATCGCACTCACAATAACATCTAAAATTCCAAATAACACCTACTACCAAGATGAAAATTGCTTTACTGACCTGCGAAAAACTCCCCAATTTAACTTTAGAAGACCAACAATTAATTCCAACATTAGCTAAACATAACATTGAAGCCAAAGCAGTAATTTGGTCTGACAAAACCATCAACTGGAATGATTTCGACTATTTAATTTTCCGTAATACTTGGGATTATTTTGAAAAAGAAATCGAATTTATTATTTGGCTCGACCAAATAGAAAAATTGGGCATTAAAACGCTTAATCCTATTGAAATAATTAAGAAAAACATCCATAAGTTTTATTTACGTGAAATGGAAAAGCAGGGAATTTTAATTCTCCCAACTGTTTTTATTGATAAAACTAATACACTTAATCTTGAAGAATGTATTCCCCCACATTGGGAAAAAGCAGTTATAAAACCTGCTTTTTCTGCGGGTTCTTATCTTACAGAAGTTTTTGAAGTATCTGCCATTCAAGAAATAAACAAACAATACACAACTATCGCTTCAGAGAAAGAGTTGCTTTTACAAGAATTCATGCCTCAAATTCAGACTTTGGGCGAAACTTCTTTTATCTTTTTCAATAAAAAATTCTCACATGCAGTCAACAAAAAACCAATTGATGGGGATTTTAGAGTACAATCTCAATTTGGAGGAAAATATAATTTGGTGCAACCAAGTCAGGAACTCATTGAAAAAGCACTAAAAATTGTTCATACTTTTCAAGATGATTTATTGTATGCCAGAGTAGACGGAATAGTAATCGACAATGATTTGTACCTAATGGAAATTGAATGTATCGAACCCGATTTGTATTTCAATCTCAGTAAAGGTTCGCTGGAACAATTTGTAGCAGCAATAGTGGAATTAATAGCCTAAATTTGTTCTTTTTAAATCAAATAAACAGTAGATGAAAGTATATACAAAAACTGGAGACAAAGGAACAACAGCTCTTTTTGGAGGAAGCAGAGTCCCTAAAGATCATGCCCGTATCGAAAGTTATGGAACTGTTGATGAATTGAATTCTCATATTGGTCTGATTAGAGACCAGGAAATAAGCATACATTACAAGGAAATCCTTATAGAAATTCAAGATCGATTGTTTACAGTAGGTGCCCTATTGGCAACTCCACCAGAAAAAGAAGTACTGAAAAATGGAGAACTGCGTTTGAAAAAACTAGGTATTATTGAATCGGACATTGAATTATTAGAAAAAGAAATAGACGCAATGGAGGAAGCGCTACCGCCAATGACTCATTTTATACTTCCTGGAGGTCACACAACTGTGTCATATTGTCATATTGCACGCTGTGTTTGTCGCAGAGCAGAGCGGTTAGCAGTTCATTTAAACCATAATGAACCCATTCCAGCGATAACAATCAAGTACTTAAACCGCCTTTCTGACTATCTTTTTGTGTTGGCACGAAAGTTGTCTCATGATTTGAACGCTGACGAAGTGCAATGGATTCCTAGGAAATAAGATTTCAGTATACAGTGGTCCGTTTTCAGCTGTATTTTTGGTTAAATTTTTTCAGACTTTTTAACCTTAAACTTTAAACAAAAAAGACGTTCTTAACTTTAACTAAAAATAAATGGTTTTTTACTTGTCTTTTTCAGTAAAAAATTTATTTTTGCACAAAACTAAATCGACAAATATGTATTGGACATTAGAATTAGCATCATATTTAAGCGATGCACCGTGGCCTGCTAACAAAGACGAACTTATTGACTACGCTATTAGAGCCGGTGCTCCATTAGAAGTAGTAGAAAACCTTCAATCTATAGAGGATGAAGGCGAGATATATGAATCAATGGAAGAAATTTGGCCAGATTATCCAACAGACGAAGATTATCTTTGGAATGAGGATGAATATTAAAAAAATAACCCAAGGAAAAAGTCTCAAAAGAGGCTTTTTTTTTGTTTAAATTTACAGAATTACACAAATAGAAATATAGATAAATCATGAGTTTCATAAATAGTATTATAAAAGTGTTTGTTGGTGATAAATCCCAAAAAGATGTCAAAGCTTTACAACCATATCTTAACAAAATTAAGACCTTCGAAAGTAGCCTATTATCATTATCCAATGATGAACTTAGAGCACGAACTGCTTTTTTTAAAGAACAAATAAAACAAGCTCGTGCCGAAAAAGATGCTAAAATAGCCGCATTGCAACAAGAAGTAGAAAATATTGAAGATATCGACAAAAGAGAAGATATTTATATTGCTATCGATACTTTAGAAAAAGAAGCCTACGAAATTTCCGAAAAAACATTATTGGATATCCTTCCTGAAGCTTTTGCAGTTGTCAAAGAAACCGCTAGAAGATTCAAGGAAAACACCACAATATCTGTAACTGCAACTGCCAAAGACAGAGAACTTTCTGCTTCAAAAAGTTACATCACACTTGTAGGAGATACTGCTAATTGGGCAAATTCATGGAATGCCGCAGGTAAAGAAATTACTTGGGACATGATTCATTATGATGTACAGTTAATAGGCGGAATGGTATTGCACGAAGGAAAAATTGCCGAAATGCAAACAGGTGAAGGAAAAACATTAGTAGCTACACTGCCATTGTATTTAAATGCACTTACCGGAAACGGAGTTCATTTAGTAACCGTAAATGATTATTTAGCCAAACGGGATAGCACATGGAAAGCACCATTATTCGAATTCCATGGCTTGACAGTGGAATGTATAGACAACTACCAACCAAGTTCTGAAGGAAGAAAAAAAGCATACGATGCTGACATTACTTATGGAACCAATAATGAATTTGGTTTTGATTACTTAAGAGATAATATGGCGCATTCGCCAGAAGATTTAGTTCAAAGAAAACACAATTATGCCATTGTTGATGAAGTAGATTCTGTTTTAATTGATGATGCAAGAACACCACTTATCATTTCAGGCCCAGTACCTCAAGGGGACCGTCATGAGTTTAATGAACTAAAACCTAAAATTGAAAACCTAGTTAGTTTACAGCGCCTATTGGCTAATGGATTTCTATCTGAAGCCAAAAAATTAATCAAAGAAGGAAATACCAAA
>CANEXR010000063.1 GCA_947443815.1 Flavobacteriaceae bacterium
TCAAATGGGCAAGAAGCGGTAGATTTATGTATGACAAATCTTAGTATTGATATGGTTTTTATGGATATGAAAATGCCTGTTTTAAACGGTTTTCAAGCATTTGAAAAGATTAAGAAAATCTTACCAAATCTTCCAGTAATTGCACAAACGGCTTATTCTTCTACCGAAGATAAGGAAAAAATTATGCAAGCAGGATTTTCAGGTTACATCACTAAACCTTTAAACAAAGAAAAAATGTTTGATTTGTTAGAATCTATTTTTCAAAAAAATGATATTGAATATCCACTAAAATAAAAAGAGGCTGTTTATTGAAAAACAGCCTCTTTTTTTATTATACCAGATGTGTATCAGCAATTAATAATGCTTCTGAAATAATGGCTAAACCTTCGTCAATTTCTGCTTCCGTGATACATAATGGTGGAGCGATAAAAATGTATCCCCAACGTACAAAAGTATACAATCCTAAAGCTCTTAGTTTACCAGCAATAAGGTTGGTTACTTTTAGGTCGTCTCCAGTTGCATTATAAGGTGCAATGAGTTCTCCAGTTGTTTTATTTTTTAAAATATCTAAACATCCAAGAAGACCAGTGTTCCTGAAAGCTCCCATTGAAGGATGTTTTGCTCGCATTTCTTTTATTTTGGATTCTAGATACACGCTCATTTTTCGAGTGTTCTCGATTAGATTGTCACTTTCGTAAATATTGATTACTGCTAATGCTGCTGCCATCGTAACAGGATGTGCATTATAAGTAAGCCCAATCATCATGGGTGTATTGTCAAATTTTGCCGCAATAGCATCCGAAACCATTAAGCATCCTAATGGAAGGTATGAAGAGGTTAGTCCTTTGGCCATACAAACCATATCAGGAATAATGTCATGATTTTCAAAACCAAACCATTTTCCAGTACGACCAAATCCACTCATTACTTCATCAGCAATAAATAAAATACCGTATTTTTCGCAAAGTGCTTTTATTCCTTTGAGATAACCTTTTGGATAATGCAAACATCCCGAGGATCCGCTTTCGCCCTCAAAAATGAATGCTGCAATATTTGTTTTTCCTTCAAAATGAATAACTCTTTCTACATATTCTAAACTTAAACTTAATTTTGTTGCTTCGTCTAAATGAGTCATTCCAAAAAAGTAATAGGGATCATCAAGAAGTACCGTATTGGTCATTTGTTGAGAATCATTTGCTAATTTTCTTGGATCACCGCCTACGGACATACCACCAATGGAACCTCCGTGAAAAGCTCTGTATCGCCCAATTATTTTATGTCTTCCAGTATACAATCGAGCTAATTTAATGGCATTATCAACAGAGGAGGTGCCACATAAAGTAAAGAAAGCCTTATTCAAATGACCGGGGCAAATTTCAGCTAATTTTTTGGCTAATTTTGCCCGTATTTCAGTAGTGCAAGATGGTGTTACAAAACTTACTTTCTGCATTTGTTCTACCACAGCTGCTGTCACTCTTTGATCTCCGTGACCAATATTTACAGACATTAATCCAGACGAAAAATCAATAATTTTTGTTCCATCATAATCGTATAAATAAACGCCTTCCGCTCTTTCAATTGCTATTGGGTTTGCACTTGCTTGTGCTGACCATGAAAACAAACTGAATTCTTTACTATCACTTACTATTTGTTCTTTACTTAACATTGTTTTTTTAATTATGGTTTTTTAATTATTTGACAGCAAGGTCATAACTATACAAAACTTCGTCTCTTACAAAACCCATTTTGTGATACAATCCTTGTGCTACGATATTGTTTTTGGCAGTTCTCAGACGTATTAAATTTGAACCTATTTCATTGGCTAATACAATGGTTTGCGTAATTAATTTTTCGCCAATTCCATTTTTTCGAATAGTTGAATCAACAAATAAATCGTTTAGAATTATTATTTTATTCAATGCTAAAGATGAAAAAGTGATATAATTTAATGCAAAACCTATAGCTTTTTTTGAGTCTGTTTCATCAAAGGCTATGTAAACAATGGCTTCATTATTTTCTAAACGTTCTTTTAAATACGCTTTATGTTTTTCATAATTAGATGGCTTTTTATAAAACACAACATATTGATCAAATAAGCCTGTCAATTGATCTAAATCTTCTAATGTAGCTTTTCGTATCATAAGTATTTATTTTTAAAGGATTTGAATTTTAAAAATACAATTTTTTTCTTATTAAATTTCTTTTCACTATCAGTGTAGCATTTTTTTGAATCAAGATTGAAATTAATTTAGATTATTTTTAGTTATTCTAACAAATCACTTTTATTTTCTTAATTCAAAGTCAATTAACTCATCCAATTGGTTCCTGCTTCTGGATTCCACTTGGTTGTCGTTTTCTTTTCTTTGGTAAAAAAACCGATGGAACTTTTGCCAGTAATATCACCAGAACCAAAACGAGATTCATTCCATCCCCCAAAACCGAAAGGTTCACGAGGTACAGGAACACCGATATTTACACCACACATTCCAGCAGAAGCATTTTCGGTTACATAATTAGCTAAACCACCACTTTGTGTAAATACAGAACAGGCATTTCCATAAGGATTCTCGTTTTCTATTGCCAAAGCTTCTTCAATTGTATTTACTCTAACAATGGCAAGTACTGGTCCAAAAACTTCTTCTCTTGCAATTTTCATATCGGCAGTTGCATAATCAATAAGAGTTGGTCCTACATAAAAACCATTTTCTTTCCCAGGTACTATTGTATTGCGGCCATCCAAAATGATTTTGGCACCTTGTTGTTCCGCTTCAGTAATATAATTTTCAATTCTATCTTTGGCTGCTTTAGAAATAACTGCACCAAGAGTCGATCCGCATTGAATTTTTTGGGCATCACCTATTAATTTTTCAAGAATAGCATCACAATTACCTACAGCAATTAAGGTAGCTGCTGCCATACAACGTTGCCCAGCACAACCACTCATGGAGGCAACTATATTAGAGGAAGCCATTTCAGGATGTGCGTCAGGTAATAGTATGATGTGATTTTTGGCACCACCAAGCGCTAAAACCTGTTTTAAATTTTGACTTGCTCTTTGATAAACAATTTTGGCTACTTTAGTCGAACCCACAAAAGTTATGGCATTAATCTCTGGATGATCACAAAGATTTTCTACCGTAGTTTGCGTTCCGTTTATAATATTAAAAAGACCATCAGGTAGTCCCGCTTCTTTCAAAAGTTTTGCGGTGAATTGACTGCTCACAGGAACGGCTTCGGAAGGTTTTAAAATAAAAGCATTTCCAAGAGCAATGGCATTTACAATCGTCCAATGCGGAACCATTGTTGGGAAATTAAAAGGAACAATAGAGGCTACAATTCCTAGAGGAACTCTGGTAGAGGAACAAAAAACACCTTTGCTCACTTCCATGTTTTCTCCGTTTACAAATTGTGGTAGTGAACAAGCAAATTCGGTTAATTCAATTGCTTTGTCAATTTCGGCTTTTGCTTCACCGTGAATTTTTCCGTTTTCACGATAAATAATTTCAGTAAGAGCTTCGCTATTTTTTTCTAAAAGCTGTTTGTATTTGTAAAATACTTGAGCTCTTTCTTTTAAGGTTACTTTCTGCCAAGCTTTTTGTGCTTTTTGTGCGTGAACAATAATTTCATTTAAATCTTCCATAGTTGATTCTTTGAAAGTAGTCAATTCACTACCATCCAAAGGCGATATAACTGTGTGGAATTTGCTTGAACTTCCAGACTTAAAGGCTCCGTTTATAAAGTTTTTTACTTCGTTATAGATCATTTTTTGTAAATTTATTTTTTTCAAATATACAATATTTAATAAAAATACAATAATATTTTTTGCTTGTATCTAAAATATTGTTAGATTTACAAAATAATCACATACAAGTTAACTTATTTACAATATTATAAATGTAGTAAAAAGTGAATTTGAGTTTAAATACTAACCAATTTAAATTGTAAAACTATTAACCAAAAACAAAATCAATGAAATCAATTTCAACCATTATTGGAGTCGCCTTATTATTTCTAGCTGGACTCTGTTATTTTATTAATTGGCATGCTTTAGTTCCTGCTTTTACAGTATTAGGAATTGCTATCATTACCAGAAAAGCGTTAGAGCCTTTAATTATAGGATGTGCTTTAGGATTTGTCTTATTGGCCATGCAAGGAGGGTCCAAAGAGTATTTTCCAGAAGGTGAAGGAATGATATTTCCTTTAAATATGTTTGATGGATTGTATTCGTCAATTGCTAGAGATGCTCATGATCAAGGGTTGATTTGGGTAATTTTGGTTTGTATTTTATATGGGGCTTTCGTTCAGATGGTTGTTGCTTCTGGAGGTATTAAGGCTGTTGGTAAATACTCTGAGAATCATGTAAAAACCAAAAAACAATCTTTATTAATGACATATTGGTTGAGTTTTTTCTTTTTCTTAGATGATTATTTTAGTGCTTTATCAGTTGGAAATACGATGAGACCAATAACTGATAAATTTGGAGTTTCTAGAGCTAAATTGGCTTTGGTATTAAGTTTTGTTTGTGTTCCGTTGACTATTATTTTTCCGATTTCAACTTGGACTATTTTTTATGGCTCTCAAATAACCGCTATTGAAGGTGGGGTTATGGATGCTGCTGGCCATGCTATTACAAGTCCTATTGAAGCGTTTATGCATACAATTCCTTATAATTTTTCTGCTTGGATTTCTCTTATTTTTGGAGGTTTTGTAGTATATGAAATTATTCCAGATTTTAAAGGCATTAAAGATTTAGAATCTGAAGTTGTTATAGAAGAGAAAAAAGAAAAACCAAATAAAAAAGTAAAAAAAGAAGGTAAAATGATTTATTTTATCTTACCACTAGTTGTTTTAATATGGTGTACGATTTTGCCTTATCCATGGGATTTTGATTATTGGGGAAGTAGTTTTGAATTTGATGTGAATTATATTTTTGGGAATATAGATGCCTTGCGAGGAATTGCAACAGCCTGTGTGTTTACTTATTTATATTTCTTAGTGTTCAAAATTATTAATTTCAATAAAATTTCGGATAATTTTGTAAAAGGTTTAGAGACAATCACCTTTGTATTGGCAGTTTTAGGGTTTACATACCTATTGAAAGATGTTCAAAATGCTTTAGGATTTAATGAGTTTGTAGCTTCTCATCTTCAAGGAATCAGCTGGTTAAATAGTGCTACACTACCATTTATTGTTTTTGCACTTGTAGCTTGGATTTGTTGGGCAACAGGTTCAAATTGGGGGATTTATGCCATATTAGTTCCTACAACAGCTATATTATCAACCACTATTGGTGCTGATTTTTGGTTGACTCAAGGGGCTCTAGCATCCGGAACTGTCTGGGGTGCTGCGGCTTGTTTTTTCTCTGATAATAGAGTTTTAACGGCACAATCGTGTAAAGTTGATATGATGAAACACGGTATTTCGCAATTTCCTTATCAACTTATCATCTTTGGAGTATCTTCTGTATTGTATTTAATAGCAGGATTTATTTTGTAATAAAAAAAACAGAAATGATTCATAAAGAGATTTTTAATAATGAATTTCTAATCAGAAATGCTACAACTGCCGATGTTGTTCAGATGGAATTTGTTCAAAAACAATGTTATCCATCTTTAGACCAATCAGAGCTATTGAATAGAAATCACTTTATGAATCATATTAAAATTTTTCCGGAAGGGCAATTTATTGTCGAAAGAGATGGAGAGATAGTGGGGTCAGCCAGTACCATGCGGATTTTTTTTCCAAAAGAAAATCATTCTTTTTTGGCTGCAACAGATAATTTATGGATTACAAAAGCGCATCAAAATGATGGAGATTGGATGTATGGTCTTGATATGGGGATACTGCCGGAATATAGAGGTTTAGGACTGTCAAGAGAATTGTATTTGACCCGACAAGAAATAGCAAAAAAGTTGGGATTGAAAGGTCAAATCATTGCAGGAATGACCATCGGGTATGGAAGAGTAAAAGATAGAATGAGCATCGAAGAATATTGTTATGCTTTGGAAATTAAAAAATTTACGGATCCAACAGTTACTCCACAGCGAAAAGCAGGTTTTAGATGGATAAAACCATTGTACAATTATATCAATGACACCGAAGCTGGCTTTGCATGTATCTTACTTTATTTTCCTGTTGATGAGAATTATAAATTAAAATTAGAGGCTGAAAATGGTATATAAAGAGGTTTTAAATGGTGCTTTTGTGGTTAGAAATGCCACGATTGAAGATGCTATTCGGATGGAATTTGTGCAAGCAAAATGTTTTCCAACCTTGCATGAAACCGAATTAATGAACAGAAATCATTTTGCGAATCATATAAAAGTCTTTCAAGAAGGACAATTGGTTGTTGAAAAAGACGGATTGGTAATTGGTTCAGCCAGTACCTTGCGATGTGATTTTCCAGAACATGATAGTACTTTTCTTGAAGAAACGGATAATTTATGGATTACAAATGCCCATATTTCTAAAGGGGACTGGATGTATGGAATAGATATGGGAGTTTTGCCTGAATATAGAGGCCTAGGTTTGTCTAAAGAAATGTACAAAGCACGTCATGAAATTTGCAGGCAATTGGGTATCAAAGGACAAATCATTGCAGGAATGACTATTGGCTACGGGAAAGTAAGCAGTCAAATGACCATTGAAGAATATTGTGAAAGATTGAAAAATAAAGAGTTTACAGATCCTACCATAACGCCACAACAACATGCAGGTTTTAGGTGGATTAGAGCGATTTATGATTATATAAATGATCCAGAAGCAGGAAATGCAAGTGTATTAATGTACAATCCTGTTGATGAAAATTATTATTTGTAAATTATTAAAAAAGAAACAGAATTAAAATTAAAATTAAATAAAATGGGAACTCAAATTAAAAAAGTATCAGAAATTCCGGGACCAAAAAGCAAAGAAATATTAGCAAGAAGAGCTGCTTGTTTGCCAGCAGGTCTAGGAAAATCTACTGAAGTGGTTGTTGAAAAGGCTGAAGGTGCTTTAGTATGGGATGTAGATGGGAATCAACTAATTGATTTTGCAGGTGGAATTGGTATGGTCAATTTAGGACATCGACCAAAAGCAGTAGTTGATGCAATTAAAGATCAATTAGAAAAATACATTCACACAGGCGCATTAGTGACCACTTTTGAACCGTATTTAGACTTTGCAGAAATGTTAAACGAAATTACCCCAGGGGATTTTGCTAAAAAAACATTATTGTCTTGTTCGGGATCTGAGGCTGTAGAAAATGCAGTTTCGGTTGCTAAATATTATACAAAAAGACCTGCAGTTATCTGTTTTGAAGGTGCCTATCACGGAAGAACGATGCTTACTTTGAGTTTAACTAGTAAATATGGTTTGTTCAAAAAAGGTTTTGGAACTTTTGCACCTGATATTTATCGTTTTCTGTCTCCAAATTTATACAGAAAACCAGCAAACATGACAGATGACGAGTACATCGATTATTGTATTGAACGTTTTGATCAAAATTTGATTTCTCATGTAGATCCTTCTGCAGTGGCTGCTATTATTATTGAGCCTGTGCAAGGAGAAGGAGGTTTTATTCCAGTTCCAAAACGATTTTTGGAAAAAATTAGAAAAGTATGTGATGAGCATGGTATCGTTTTTATTGCAGATGAAGTGCAATCTGGAGCAGGACGAACAGGAAAATTCTTGGCAATCGAGCACAGTGGCGTTATACCAGATATTGTAACTATGGCAAAATCGATTGGTTCTGGAATGCCAATAAGCGCTACAACAGGTAGAGCCGAAATCATGGATGCACCCCATTTAGGCGGAGTTGGAGGTACTTATTCAGGAAGCCCATTAGCTGTTGTTGCTGCACATGAAACAGTAAAACAAATTAATACTCCAGAATTCTTAGCCAAAGCAACACATGTTGGAAATGTAATTACAAACCGCTTGTCTGACATGAAAGACAAATTTTCTGTAATTGGAGATATTCGCGGATTAGGAGCCATGTTGGTAGTTGAATTTGTTAAAGATAGAACGACCAAAGAACCTGATATGGATTTTGCAATGGCAGTAATCAGAAAGTGTGTTTCTAATGGTTTGATTCTTATCAGAGCTGGATTGTACACAAATTGTATTCGTTTCTTACCTCCAATTGTAATTACTGACGAACAGTTACATGAAGGATTAGATGTAATTGAAAACGCGATTCAGGAAGTTTTAAACGAAAGAGCATAACTATAGGGTTGCAATTCAATTAGTAGAATAAAATTGAGATTCTATAAATTAAATCGGTTATTATAAATTTTCATCACCACTATATGTTGAACAAAAGAAACATAATTAAAGGAATAGGATTCGTATTAATAGTTGGCACTATTTCGTCCTGCAAAAAGACAGAAGAAAAACCAAGTATTTCGAAAACAGCAACAACCATTACAACGGTTAGATTTCCGGCTGAATTTGAACCTCAGGAATCCATTTGGATGGGATGGCCAACTTATGAAAATAAAGTAGGTTGGTCTATTGAAGATTTGCATGTCCAAATTTGGGCTGCATTAGCACCAACTGTATTTATAGATGTTGCAGTAAATCCTGATGATAAAGAAAGAGGATTTAGTTATGATGAACAAATCAAAAGGATTAAAGAATTAATGACCAAATATCATGTCCCAACAGATAAAGTTCGTTTTCACAAAATTGTGCATGAGGATGTATGGTGGAGGGATATGGGGCCTGTTTATGTGGTTAATAAATCAAACCAACTTGAAATTGCCGATTTCTCTTTTAACGGTTGGGGATATGAGGCTAACAATTCGGATTATGCAGTTGCCGAAGAAAAAGTGGATGAAAATGTAGCCAAAGAACAAGGTTTGAAAGTCAATTCATCTAAAATGATAAGCGAAGGCGGTAATAGAGAATTCAATGGAAAAGGAACTATGATTGCGGTTGAAGTGGTTGAAAAACAAAGAAATCCGTACATGACAAGACCTCAAATGGAAGCCGAATACAAGCGTTTATTGGGTGTGACTAATGTTATTTGGTTGCCTTACGGGAGATTTGATGATGATTTGACTTTTAAATCAAAATTACCAAACCAACAGGGAGTTAAAGAAATTTATACGGTTATTACAACGGGTGGGCACATGGATGAACACACTCGTTTTGCAACTCCTAACAAAATTTTATACACAGCTATTTCAGAGGAGGAAGCAAAAAAAGACCCTATTGCAGCTGAAAATAAGCGAAGAATGGATGCGAACTTAAGTATATTAAAAAGTGCAAAAGATCAAGATGGAAAATCATTTGAATTGGTTCCAATGCCATCGGCTCCTGGGATTTATGAAACTTTAAAACCTGGTGATGGCGTCTACGATTATTTGGTTTCTAATGATAGCATTATCAAGCAAAACCCTATTCCAAAAGACAAACCTATAAAGGTTATTTTGGCTTCGAGTTATTTGAATTTTTTAATTTCAAACAAAGTTGTGATTGCCCAAAAATTTTGGAAACCGGGAGCTCCAGAGGCTTGGAAGGCATTGGATAAAAAAGCGGCGGATATTTTGCAAAAAGCATTTCCAGATCGAAAAATAGTAACCTTTGATCCCCGAGCAATCAATATTGGAGGAGGCGGTATTCACTGCAATACACAACAAAAACCGCTAATTACGAAATAATTTTTATGAATAATACAGTTAAAATAGGCTTAATTCAAGCAGCTTGCGTCGATAATGTTGAACAAAATATTTTGAACAGTATTGCCAAAGTAAAAGAAGCAGCTCAAAATGGCGCTAAAATAGTTTGCCTTCAAGAATTATTCAATACTTTATACATTGGTCAAGATGTTGATGTGTCGTATTATGATTTTGCCGAAGTCCTTCCAGGAGTTACTTCAGATCGTTTTGGTGCATTGTCTAAAGAGTTAGGAATTGTAACCATCGTTCCGATGTATGAATATGTAAAACCTGGAATTTATTTCAATAGTGTAGTAGTATATGATGCTGATGGAAGTTATTTAGGAAAATATAGAAAAAATCATATTCCTGATGGGCCACAATATTTAGAAAAATATTATTTCACCCCAGGAAATACAGGTTATAATATTTTTGAAACTAGGTTTGGAAAAATTGCAGTTGGAATCTGTTGGGACGAATGGTTTCCCGAAGTAGCAAGGATTTTTGCTTTGCAAGGGGCGCAATTAATTTTCTATCCTTCTGCAATTGGTTCGGAGCCCGATAGACCTGATATTAGTACTGCTAAAGCGTGGGAAAAAGTAATCAGTTCGCACGGAATTTGCAATTCGGTTTATATCGCTGCTGTAAATAGAGTGGGAACGGAGCAAGGGAAAAACTCCGAAATGACATTTTATGGTTCTAGCTTTATCAGTAATCCATACGGTGAGATTATGTCAAAAGGAGGCACTGATGAAGAAATTATCTACGCTGATGTAGATTTTTCAATATGTAAAGAAGCCTCAGATTTACTTCAATTTCACAGAGATAGAAGGGTAGATACCTATAAACCATTATTGAAAATGGTAATTGAATAATTCGATTATAAAGAATCGCTCCGCAAAGTCTCTGACTTTGAGGTCTTGTTAAACGGTCTCTGACCGCATAAAAGATTGAAATAAAAATGATTTTTAAATTAATACATAACGCCAACATCATTACTATGGACGACGCTTTTCCAAAAGCGGAGGCCATGGTAATTAATGATTTGGGTAAAATTGAAGCTATTGGAATCGAAAGGGATTTGCGAAATAAATTTGGTTCTTTTTCAGAAGAATTGAATTATAAGGGACAAACCATTGTTCCCGGATTAAATGACGCTCATATTCACGTATGGAAAATTGGTCATCTTCGTACCTACATGCTCGATGTTCGTGGGGTAAAATCAATAGTAGAATTCAAAGAAAAATTAAAAGATTTTGCGGATAAAAACCCAACTTCAAATTGGATTATGGCTCGTGGAATTAACGAAATGGTACTCGATGAAAAACGATTACCTACCAAAGAAGATTTGGATGAAGTGATTACCGACAGACCCGTTTTTGTAATTAGAACTTGCGCTCATATTGGAATTGCTAATTCCAAAGCCATGGAAATTTCGAATGTTGATGCCACTACTGAAGTTCCTTTTGGAGGTGAAATTCGCAAAAACCAAGATGGAACGCTACAAGGTATTTTTACCGAAAGAGCCTTGGGTTTGATTATGAATAACATTCCCGCCTTTACTTTCGACGAATATAAAAACATGATTCTCGAAGCGCATGAATATTTGTTAAGCCTCGGAATTACTAGTGCTACTGATCCAGCTGCAAATGAAGAATTATTGGCAGCATACATAAAATTAGATCAAGAAGGATTGTTGAAAGTACGCATGAATGTTTTCCCGCTTCGGATTCCTGATGGAAGTGACGAAATTCAGGTTTTACCAGAACAATATGAATCAGAGTTTTTACAAATCAAAACAGTTAAGTTTTTCTCTGATGGGGGATTAAGCTCGGCAACGGCTGCTTTGAATGTTTCTTACAAAAATACGGATGGTTATAAAGGGGTATTGCGATTGGAATATGATACCTTTTATCAAACTGCCAAAGAGGCGGTCGACAAAGGATTTTCGGTAGCAACACATGCTATTGGTCATCAAGCAGTCGATTTAACCTTGAAGGTATACAGCGATTTATTCGAAATTAATCCAAAATTAAAACACAGAATTGAACATGTTGGGTTTTTATCCGAAGCAAATATTCAAGATTTTAAA
>CANEXR010000064.1 GCA_947443815.1 Flavobacteriaceae bacterium
AACTCAAGACGAAACACAACCTGCTGCACAAGCAATGCTTTATGGAATTGGATTAACAGAAGAAGATTTAAAAAAAGCACAAGTTGGTATTGTTAGTATGGGGTATGAAGGTAATACTTGTAATATGCACTTAAATGATCTTGCAAAAAAGGTCAAAGAAGGTGTTTGGAATGCTGATTTAGTAGGTTTGATTTTCAATACAATTGGTGTTAGTGACGGTATTTCAAATGGAACGGATGGTATGCGTTTTTCATTAGTATCTCGTGATGTAATTGCAGATTCGATTGAGACTGTTATGGGAGCACAATGGTATGATAGTTTAATTGCTATTCCAGGTTGTGATAAAAATATGCCTGGAGCCTTAATGGCTATGGGAAGAGTAAATCGTCCTGCTTTGATGGTATATGGAGGAACAATTCATTCTGGAAAATGGAAAGGAGAATCTTTGAATATTGTTTCTGCTTTTGAGGCGTTAGGAAAAAAATTCAATAATACCATTACACCCGAAGATTTTAAAGGTGTAGTACAAAATTCATGTCCAGGTGCTGGAGCTTGTGGTGGAATGTATACTGCCAATACCATGTCATCTGCTATCGAAGCCTTAGGAATGAGTTTGCCTTATAGTTCTTCAAACCCCGCTTTGAGTGAAGAAAAAAAACAAGAATGTCTTGATGCTGGAAAAGCCATCAGAATATTATTAGAAAAAGATATTAAGCCAAGAGATATTATGACTCGTAAGGCTTTCGAAAATGCGATTACACTTGTGGCTGTTTTAGGAGGTTCAACCAATGCAGTTATGCACTTAATTGCTATGGCGCATTCTGTTGATATCGAAATTACTTTAGAAGATTTTCAAGCAATAAGTGATAGAACACCAGTACTTGCTGATTTGAAACCAAGTGGTAAATACATGATGGAAGATTTGCATGCAGTTGGAGGTGTTCCTGCAGTATTGAAATATTTATTGAAAGAAGGTTTTATTCATGGAGATTGTTTGACTGTAACTGGTAAAACAATGGCCGAAAATTTAGCTTCTGTTCCAGATTTAAATGACGGTCAAGAAGTAATTTTTGAAATTCAAAAGGCCTTAAAAGCAACAGGAAACATTCAAATATTATACGGAAACTTGGCTTCAGAAGGTTGTGTAGCCAAAATAAGTGGAAAAGAAGGAGAATATTTTGAAGGAACTGCCGTTGTTTTTGAGAGTGAATTTGAAGTTATTCCTGGTATTCAAAGTGGGATGGTAAAACCAGGTGATGTAGTCGTCATTCGTTACTGTGGTCCAAAAGGTGGTCCAGGAATGCCTGAAATGCTAAAACCAACTTCGGCCATTATTGGTGCAGGATTAGGCAGTAGCGTTGCTTTGATTACAGATGGTAGATTCTCAGGAGGCTCCCATGGATTTGTGGTAGGACACGTAACACCAGAAGCTTATGATGGCGGAGGTATTGCTTTAGTTGAAAATGGAGATTTAATCACAATTGATGCGGTGAAAAACACCATCAATTTAAAAATTTCAGATGAAGAATATGCGACTAGAAAAGCCAATTGGGTTCAACCAGCTTTGAAAGCAACGAAAGGCGTTTTATTGAAATATGCAAGATCAGTCTCAAGTGCTTCAACAGGTTGTGTGACAGATAAATAATCTTCACTAATCCTTATTAGGTTTTTTAAGAAGAAAATAGAAATAGTACAAAATGATACCTAACGCAACACTTTCTTTTAGAGAGGTTGGGGAAGGAAAAAAGATAAAAAATGAAAATATCAGGTGCAGAAGCAATTATCAGATGCTTATTAGCAGAAGGAGTAGATTTGGTTTATGGATATCCAGGAGGTGCCATAATGCCTGTTTACGACGAATTATATAAATTTAAAGATCAGATGCATCACGTATTAGTACGTCATGAACAAGGCGCAACCCATGCCGCTCAAGGTTTTGCAAGAGCAACTGGAAAAGTTGGAGTAGCAATTGCAACTTCAGGACCTGGGGCTACAAATTTAGTCACTGGAATAGCTGATGCTCAAATTGATTCTACGCCAATGGTCTGTATTACAGGACAAGTTGGGAAACATTTATTGGGTTCAGATGCTTTTCAAGAAACAGATATTATTGGAATTTCAACTCCAGTAACCAAATGGAATTATCAAATTACAGAAGCACATGAGATTCCGGAGATAATAGCAAAAGCATTTTATATTGCAAAATCAGGTCGTCCAGGTCCCGTTTTAATTGATATTACAAAAAATGCTCAATTTGATGAATTGGATTTTAGTTATGAAAAATGTACTAGTATCCGCAGTTATAAACCGGTACCAAAACTAAATTTGGACAAGGTGGCGCAAGCAGCAGCATTAATAAATACTGCTAAAAAACCATTTATTGTTTTTGGACAAGGAATTATTCTTGGCGAAGCAGAACAACAACTAAAAGAACTAATCGAGAAATCAGGAATTCCAGCTGCTTGGACTATATTGGGACTTTCTGCATTGCCAACAGAGCACCACTTAAATGTGGGAATGTTAGGAATGCACGGAAATTACGGACCTAATATTTTAACCAATGAATGTGATGTTTTAATTGCTCTTGGAATGCGTTTTGACGATCGGGTTACGGGTAATTTAGCTACTTATGCCAAACAAGCCAAAGTAATTCACTTTGAAATTGATCCCGCAGAAATTGATAAAAACGTAAAAACTACGGTTGCAGTTTTGGCTGATATTAAAGAGTCATTAACTGCTTTATTACCACTTATCGAAAATAATTATCACGAGGCTTGGCACAATGAGTTTAAAGATAAATATAAAATAGAATTAGAATCCGTAATCAACGAGGAGTTAAAACCTAAGTCTGATGGTATTTCGATGGGGGAAACTATTGAGATGATTAACAAACACTCCAAAGGTGATGCTATTATGGTTTCGGATGTGGGACAACACCAAATGTTTACTTGTCGGTATTCTAAATTCAATACAACCAAAAGTAACATTACTTCTGGCGGTTTAGGAACTATGGGATTTGCTTTGCCAGCTGCAATTGGAGCCAAAATGGGAATGCCAGAACGAGAGGTTGTTGCCATCATTGGAGACGGTGGTTTTCAGATGACAATTCAAGAATTAGGAACTATTTTTCAAACAAAAGTACCTGTAAAAATAGTGGTCTTAAACAATGAATTTTTGGGAATGGTACGTCAATGGCAAGAATTGTTTTTTGATAATCGCTATGCCTCCACCGAAATGATTAATCCAAACTTTGTGGCTATTGCTGAAGGTTATTACATTAAAGCTAAAAAAGTAACCAAAAGAGGAGATTTAGATGCAGCTGTTGCTGAAATGATGGCTTCAAAAGATTCTTATTTCTTAGAAGTTATGGTAGAAAAAGAAAATAATGTATTCCCAATGATTCCAACAGGAGCTTCGGTATCTGATATTAGATTAAGTTAGAAAAAGTTTAAGGTTTAAGATTTAAAGTTGCGCGACTTTAAACTTTAAACAAAAAGACTTTAAACAAAAAAACATGGAAAATAAAACATTCACTATTTCTGTTTATTCAGAAAACAACGTTGGCTTACTCAACAGAATATCAGGTATATTCTTGAAACGCCATATCAATATTTTGAGTTTAAATGTATCCGAATCTGAAATAGAAAATGTTTCTAGATTCATCATTGTAGTAGATACTACTGAAAAATGGGTTCAAAATATTGTTGGTCAAATCGAAAAACAAATAGAAGTCATTAAAGCATTTTATCATGTAGATGAAGAAACCATTTTTTTAGAAAGTGCTTTGTTCAAAATACAATCTAACTTATTATTTGACGAAAGACAAATTCAGAATATTATCAAAGAAAGCAATTCGGAAATCGTAACCGTTTCTAGAGACTTTTTTGTGATATCAAAATCAGGAAAAAATTCTGAAATAAAAGAATTGTACGCAAAATTAAAACCTTTCGGGATTATGCAATTTGTACGTTCGGGAAGAATATCAGTGTCAAAAGAAAAAATGGAAATTTCTACGATGTTAGTAGATTTTAAATAAGATTAAAAAATTCAACTATTAAAATTACATTCATTAAATATTAAAAAAATGGCAAATTATTTCAATTCATTACCACTTCGATTACAATTAGAACAATTAGGCGTTTGCGAATTCATGGATCAATCCGAATTTGTTGACGGTATAACCGCATTAGCAGGAAAAAAAGTAGTTATTGTTGGCTGTGGAGCTCAAGGTTTGAACCAAGGTTTGAACATGAGAGATTCAGGTTTAGATATTTCTTATGCATTACGTGCTGAGGCAATTGCTGAGAAAAGAGCTTCTTTTATGAATGCTGCTGATAATGGTTTCAAAGTGGGAACCTATGAAGAATTAATTCCAACGGCTGATTTGGTTTGTAACCTTACGCCAGACAAACAACACACTGCGGTAGTTACTGCTATCATGCCTTTGATGAAAAAGGGGTCAACATTAGCCTATTCTCACGGTTTTAATATTGTAGAAGAAGGAATGCAAATCCGTAAAGACATCACTGTTATTATGTGTGCTCCAAAATGTCCAGGATCTGAAGTACGTGAAGAATATAAAAGAGGTTTTGGTGTACCAACCTTAATTGCTGTTCACCCAGAAAACAACCCGAATGGCGAAGGTTTTGCACAAGCAAAAGCGTATGCTGTAGCAACTGGAGGACATAGAGCAGGAGTATTGAACTCTTCATTTGTAGCTGAAGTAAAATCGGATTTGATGGGAGAGCAAACCATTCTTTGTGGTATGTTGCAAACGGGTTCTATTTTATGTTTTGACAAAATGGTTGAAAAAGGAATTGAAGCAGGTTATGCCTCAAAATTAATTCAATACGGTTGGGAAACAGTAACGGAAGCTTTGAAACATGGTGGAATTACCAATATGATGGATCGTTTGAACAATCCTTCAAAAATTGAAGCATACGAATTAGCTGAAGAATTAAAAGATATCATGCGTCCATTATTTCAAAAACACATGGATGATATTATTTCTGGTGAGTTTTCTAGAAATATGATGATTGATTGGGCAAATGATGATATCAATCTTTTGACTTGGAGAGCTGCAACTGCTGAAACAAATTTTGAAAAAACGGCTCCAACTGAAGCTGCTATTTCAGAACAAGAGTATTTTGACAACGGAGTATTAATGATTGCTATGGTAAAAGCAGGTGTAGAATTGGCATTTGAAACCATGACAGAATCAGGAATTATTGAAGAATCAGCTTATTATGAGTCTTTGCATGAATTGCCTTTGATTGCAAATACGGTTGCAAGAAAAAAATTATACGAAATGAACAGAATTATTTCTGACACAGCAGAATACGGTTGTTATTTATTTGATCATGCCTGCAAACCATTATTAGTTGAATTCATGAAAACAGTTGATACCAATATAATTGGAAAACCATTTTCTACTTCAAACGGAGTTGATAATGCAGTTCTTATTGCTGTAAATAGCAGTATTCGTCAGCATCCTATTGAAGAAGTAGGAGCATGGTTGAGAGAGTCAATGACCGCTATGAAAAAAATAGGATAATAAAAAAACAGGAATTACCACACATGAGGGTGTGCTGGAATTTGCATTATATCATTTGGATCCATAATATTTTGAATTAGTAAAGCACTTATTAAAGAAAAAACGGATATTGATGCAATTACATTCACTTAACTTCGAACGAGCTTGAAAGTTAAGTGAAGTAATTCCTTTATTTAAAATTGTTGTTAAAATTGTTGATAAAAAAGCGAGCTAGTCTGACTAACTCGCTTTTTTATTTTAAACCTAAATGGTCTAAAAAAACAAAAAAGGCACAAATAATAGGTTTTTTGTCATTTTTTTTATGAAAAATTTATTTTTTTGCAAGAATTTATAATTTAAATAGTTTTAAGAATAGCGAGAGATTTAATACTTTTATAAAAAAATAAAAATATGAGCTATTATAAAATTGATAATTTAGAACAATATTTCAAACATTATAACAAATCGGTTCGAGAGCCAAGAAAATTTTGGGGAAAAATAGCTGAAGAAAATTTTACTTGGTATCAATATTGGGAAAAAGTAGTTGATTTTAATATGGCTGAAGCCGAAGTAAAATGGTTTACAGAAGCTAAAGTTAATATCACAAAAAATTGTATTGATAGACATCTTGCCAAACGAGGTGATAAAACGGCTATAATCTTTGAACCTAATGATCCGTCGGAAAAGGCTTTGCATATAACTTATAATGAATTGTATGAAAGAGTTTCCAAAATGGCTAATGTTTTGCGGGAAAACGGGATTAAAAAAGGAGATCGGGTTTGTATTTACTTACCAATGATTCCAGAATTAGCTGTTTCTCTTTTAGCTTGTGCTCGAATTGGCGCTATACACTCTGTTGTGTTTGCTGGTTTTTCGGCCTCGGCAGTAGCAGCTAGAATAAATGATTGCGAATGTAAAATGGTCATTACTTCTGACGGAAGTTACAGAGGAAATAAAAATATAGATTTAAAAGGAATAATTGACGAAGCACTTGAAAATTGTCCATCGGTAACTTCTGTTTTGGTTGCCAAAAGAACGAATACTGAAGTGCACATGAAAGAAGGTCGCGATCAATGGTTGCAGCCACTTTTAGACGAAGCATTAAGTAATAATGTAGCCGAAATAATGGATGCAGAAGATCCTTTATTCATTCTTTATACTTCTGGATCAACTGGAAAACCTAAAGGAATGGTGCATACAACCGCAGGATATATGGTTTATACTGCTTATACTTTTAAGAATGTTTTTAATCACGAAGAAAACGATATTTTTTGGTGTACCGCGGATATCGGTTGGATTACTGGCCATTCTTATACATTATACGGTCCTTTATTGAATGGTGGAACAACAGTTATTTTTGAAGGAGTTCCATCTTACCCAGATTTCAGTCGTTTTTGGGAAATAATAGAAAAACATAAAGTAACTCAATTTTATACCGCACCAACTGCCATTCGTGCTTTAGCCAAAGAAAGTTTAGATTACATCCAAAAATTTCCTTTGAAATCTTTAAAAGTAATTGGGTCTGTTGGAGAACCTATAAACGAAGAAGCTTGGCACTGGTTTAATGATCATGTTGGAGATAAAAGATGTCCTGTTGTAGATACTTGGTGGCAAACCGAAACGGGTGGAATTATGATTTCTCCAATTTCATTTGTTACCCCAACAAAACCTACCTACGCCACCTTACCATTACCAGGTATCCAACCTGTTTTGATGGATGAAAAACGAAATGAAATCGAAGGCAATCAGGTAGTTGGAAGTTTGTGTATTAAGTTTCCTTGGCCAGGAATTGCCAGAACAATTTGGGGCAATCATCAACGCTATAAAGATACCTATTTTTCTACTTTTCCAGGTAAATATTTCACAGGAGATGGTGCTTTAAGAGATGAAGTTGGGTATTATAGAATTACTGGTAGAGTTGATGATGTAATTATTGTTTCGGGCCATAATTTAGGAACTGCCCCAATTGAAGATGCTATAAACGAGCACCCAGCTGTTGCAGAATCTGCCATTGTAGGATTTCCACACGATATAAAAGGAAATGCATTATATGGTTTTGTTATTCTTAAAGAATCAGGGGAGATTAGAAATAAAGAAAATCTAACCAAAGAAATCAACCAATATATTACAGATCATATTGGACCAATTGCTAAATTGGATAAAATTCAATTTGTTTCTGGTTTGCCAAAAACACGTTCGGGTAAAATTATGCGTAGAATTCTACGTAAAATCGCCGAAGGTGATTATTCAAATTTTGGTGATACTTCGACTTTATTGAATCCTGAAATTATTGAAGAAATAAAAGAAGGTAAATTATAAATTAAAAATAAATTCATTTAAAAAAACTGTTTTGTCTATTTTGACAAAACAGTTTTTTAATTTTATACTATTCTTACCTCTAATTATGGGTTGTTTTTAACAAGTGTTATGTTATTTTTATCAAATCTATTCCATAATTTTACCTAAGTATGAAAAACAAAGAAGTCATAGTTATTGGTGGAGGGTTAGCTGGTTTGATTGCGGCAATTCATTTGTCTAAAATTGGATTTCAAGTTACAGTTATAGAAAAAAGTGAATTCCCAAAACACAAAGTTTGTGGAGAATATATTTCTAATGAAGTCTTGCCATATTTGGATTGGTTGGGAATTTCTATTCAGAAATTGAAGCCAACGACTATAACAAAATTACAATTTTCTACGATTGAGGGCACAAAGATTAATAGTATTTTGCCTTTGGGTGGATTTGGAATTAGCAGGTATGTTTTAGATGAATTTTTATATAAAAAAGCGATAGAAAACGGTTGTAAAATAGTTTTAGACACCGTTGAAAATATTCATTTTGAAAACAATACATTTACGATAAGTACTTTAAAAGGAACTGTTTTTAATTCAGAAATGGCTATTGGAGCTTTTGGAAAACGATCCAATGTGGACCAAAAGTTACATCGAAATTTTATTCAAAAAAAATCACCATGGTTAGCGGTCAAAGCCCATTATTTAGGAATTTTTCCTAATGAATTGGTTGGTTTACATCATTTTAAAGGAGGATATTGTGGGGTTTCAAAAGTAGAAAATGATTTAATAAATGTATGTTATTTAGCCGATTATAAAACTTTTAAAAAGCACAAAAATATTGAAGAGTATCAAAGAAAAGTGCTTTTTGAAAATCCGTGTTTAAAAGCACTTTTTGAAAATTTTAAATTAGTTTTCGAAAAGCCATTGACAATTAGTCAAATTTCCTTTGAAGAAAAGCAAAGAGTTGAAAATCATGTTTTAATGATTGGTGATGCTGCAGGATTAATTCATCCTTTATGCGGAAACGGTATGGCAATGGCGATACACAGTGCCAAAATTGTTTCAGAACTAATTGATGGTTATTGTTCAGATGAAATTGAATCCAGAGTCATTTTGGAGAAAAAATACAGGTATGAATGGAATGCAAACTTTAAGAACCGCATAAAAATGGGTCGTTTTTTAGCGCGTCTTTTGCAAAATAAAAATGTATCTCAATACATCATGAGGCTACTCATAACATTTCCTACAGTATTATTATTGATTGTAAAAAAGACGCATGGAAAACCAATAATTATGAAAACTTAAATGATAATAAACACAAAATACAGGACAGATGAGCCTGAAACGATGGATGATTTTGCCATGGAAGGGGATATATTGAGAGAAGCTTTAGATAAAATTGCCAAAATCAATCAGTTGTTGGGAGGAAACCAATTAACTTTACTTGGTATCCAACATTTGATCGCTGAAATCCCCTCTACTAAAGAAATTACTATATTAGATGTAGGCTGTGGCAATGGCGATATGTTGCGCATGTTATCTGAATTTGGTTTAAAAAATAATTTGAAATTTAAATTAATCGGAGTTGATGCAAATGCTTTTACCATACAACATGCTCGAAACTTATCAAATTATTACACTAATATTACTTATTTATGTCAAAATATTTTTGAGGCCTCTTTTGAAGAATTGAAATATGATATTGTTTTGTGTACATTGACTTTGCATCATTTTAAAGAAGAAGAAATTATTCAATTAATGGGTGTTTTTAATGTGAATTCTAGAATTGGAATTGTGATTAATGATTTGCATAGAAATGTTATAGCTTATCGATTATTTCAAGCTTTATGTGTTGTTTTTCGATTGAATAAAATGTCAAAGGAAGATGGATTAATTTCGATTTTAAGAGGTTTCAAAAAAGAAGATTTAGTTCGATTTTCGAAAAAATTACAGTTTGTTAATTATTCAATAATGTGGAAATGGGCGTTTCGTTACCAATGGATTATAAAAAAAGACATAGCGATAATAGCCGATAAATGAAAGATAAAACGAAACATCTTACCGATATAATCAATTCGTTTTCAAATTAAAAGTCTAAAAAAATTATGAGTGTAACAATAAAAACGGTTGCAAAACAATTGCCTAAATATTCCCGAACAACGGAGGAAATAATTCCGTTTTTGGATGCATGGTTGGTTGGTCAAGAGGATCGTTTTGTGCGAAAAGTAAAAAAAATATTTGAGGGAGCTGCTGTGGATAAGAGGTATTCTATCATGGATCCGGTGGAGGTTTTTACACAAACCTCATTTGAAGATCGGAATGCTATTTACGTTCGAGAAGTGATAGATTTGGGTGAAAAAGTGTTAGAAAAGGCATTGGCAAAATCGGGTTGGAAAGCAACTGATTTGGATTACATCATCACAGTGAGTTGCACGGGAATTATGATACCTTCCTTAGATGCATATTTAATTAATTCTTTGAAATTACGTCAGGATATTGTTCGTCTTCCTGTGACGGAAATGGGTTGTGCTGCTGGAATTTCTGGGATTATTTATGCTAAAAACTTTTTGCAGGCTAATCCGGGGAAAAGAGCGGCTGTAATTGCTGTTGAAAGCCCGACAGCAACCTTTCAGCTGGAGGATTTTTCGATGGCAAATATTGTAAGCGCTGCTATTTTTGGAGATGGTGCGGCTTGTGTTTTGCTTAGTTCGCACGAAGATGATGAAGGTCCTGAAATTTTAGCAGAAGAAATGTATCATTTTTATGATGCCATTGAGATGATGGGATTTAAATTGACTAATTCAGGTTTGCAAATGGTATTGGATGTAGAAGTCCCCGAGACAATAGCGACTCATTTCCCAGAGATTATCCATCCTTTTTTAGCGAAAAATAATTTGAAAATTGCGGATATCGACCATTTGATTTTTCATCCTGGTGGTAAAAAAATTATTCAAACGGTTGAAAATTTGTTTGCCGATTTAGGTAAAAATATTGATGACACCAAAGAAGTCTTGCGATTGTATGGCAATATGTCAAGTGCGACAGTTTTGTATGTTTTGGAGCAGGTTATGGATAGTACTCCCGAAAAAGGAGATAAAGGATTAATGTTGAGTTTTGGTCCTGGATTTTCGGCACAAAGGATCTTATTGCAATTTTAGGATATGGAGCAACAAAACATCATATCAAAATTACCGTATTCAAAACCTTTTTTGTTTGTGGATGAAATCCTTCAAATTGATGAAAATGGAGTAGAAGGTGTCTATACATTTGATGAAAATTTAGATTTTTACAAAGGGCATTTTAAAGACCATCCTGTAACTCCGGGCGTTATTTTGACAGAAGTGATGGCGCAAATTGGGGTTGTTTGTTTGGGAATATTTTTAGTAGATGCTTCGCTTAGCAAAACCACTTCAATTGCTTTAACATCAGCTGAAATTGAGTTTTTGAAACCTGTTTTTCCAAAAGAAAAAGTTAGGGTGATTTCGGAAAAAGTTTATTTTAGATTTGGGAAATTAAAATGCAAAGTAAAAATGATTAATGAAACTGGTGAAATAGTTTGTAGAGGAACAATTGCTGGTATGATGGTGATTTGAAAAAACAGATTTTGTTTTTGAACTGGAAATTTTGGGAAAAAGCAGGTTTTGCGTGAGGGATAGTAGCAAGTACCGAAGTACTGCGAATAGCCCGACAGCGGTATAGAAAGGGGCTTCTAACACTGTTATTGAGTAGCCCCTTTTTATACAGCTGGCACGCCCAAATAATAGAATTGCGCTAATTTAATTATGAAAAAATGAGTAAACGTGTTGTAATTACTGGGCTTGGTGTTGTTGCACCCAATGGAGTTGGATTGACGGCGTTTAGGAATGCTATTGAAAATGGGGTTTCGGGGAT
>CANEXR010000065.1 GCA_947443815.1 Flavobacteriaceae bacterium
TCAAAATCATACTTTTTAGATACGTTTATAAAAATTCCATTCCATTTGATAAAAGGCCCAAAACGCCCAGTTCCTTTTTGAACACCTTCTCCTTTATAAATAGCAATTGGCGCATCTGCTAATGCTTTTTCGTCAATCAATTCCTCTGCTCTTTGCATATCTACACTCAAAGGTTCCTCGCCTTTTGGCAATGAAATAAAAGCAGCTCCGTGACGAATATAAGGACCATAACGTCCATTACTTACTTCGACTTCTTCTCCTTTATAAATTCCTAAATTTTTAGGAAGTAAAAATAAATTAAGTGTTTCTTCAAGGGTAATATTTCCTATATTTTGATCATTCATCAAACTGGCAAATTTCTTTTCCTCATCATCAGCGGCACCAATTTGTGCCATCGGACCAAATTTTCCTAAACGCACCGAAACGGGTTTTCCAGAAACGGGATCGGTACCTAATATACGTTCTCCACTTTCTCTATCAGCATTGGCTTCTACATCTTTAACAATAGGATGAAACTTATCGTAGAATTCCTGCATCATTTTTTCCCATTCAATATTCCCTTCGGCAATTTCATCAAAATCTTGCTCTACTTTTGCAGTAAAATTATAATCTAAAATATTTCCAAAATTTTTAACTAAGAAATCAGTAACAATTGTACCAATATCAGTTGGCACTAGTTTCCCTTTATCAGAACCTGTATTTTCTTTTAATAATTTCTCTCCTACTTTACCCGATTGCAATGTCAGTTGCGTATAATTTCTTTCTTGACCGTCAAGATTCCCTTTTTCAACATAGTTTCTGTTGATAATGGTCGAAATAGTTGGCGCATACGTAGACGGACGACCAATTCCTAGTTCTTCTAATTTTTTTACTAGAGAAGCTTCGGTATATCTTGCCGCTGCACGCGAATATCTTTCGGTTGCTGTGATATAATTATTTGCTAATTTTTCGTTGACTTTCATAGCTGGCAACATGCCTTCTTGCTCTTCTTCATCGTCATCATGCCCTTCAAGATATACTTTTAGGAATCCTTCAAAAAGTAATACTTCACCTGAAGCTGTAAAAATTTCGTTATGATTGTTGGCTTCAATTTTTACATTGGTGCGTTCTAATTGTGCGTCACTCATTTGTGATGCTAACGTTCTTTTCCAAATCAAATCATACAAACGGGCTTGATCTCTGTCAATATTTACGGTATGACGCGACATATCTGTAGGACGAATTGCCTCGTGAGCTTCCTGAGCTCCTTTGCTTTTGTTTGTAAATGTTCTTGGTTTAGAAAATTCCTTTCCGTAGGATTTAATAATTTCAGCTTCGGCAGCGTCCATAGCCTCTTTAGAAAGGTTTACACTATCGGTTCTCATGTAAGTAATAAGTCCAGCTTCGTATAAACGTTGAGCTAATTGCATGGTGATTCCAACTGGTAAATATAATTTTCTGGCCGCTTCTTGTTGCAAAGTAGAGGTGGTAAATGGACCCGTTGGTGATTTTTTGGTAGGCTTCGTTTCTAAATCTGCAACTTTATAGGTAGAACCGATATTTTTATTTAAAAAATCTTCGGCTTCTTTTTTGGTATTGAAATTTTTAGGCAGTTTGGCTTTGAATGACTTTCCTGCTTCATTAGTAAACTCAGCTACAACAGAATAGGAGGCTACTGGGTTAAAATTTTGAATTTCTCTTTCTCGTTCTACAATCAAACGAACAGAAACTGATTGTACACGACCGGCAGAAAGTCCTCCTTTTATTTTTCTCCAAAGTACAGGTGACAATTCATAACCAACTAATCGATCCAAAACACGACGTGCTTGTTGTGCATTGACTAAATTATAATCGATTTCACGTGGATTGTCAATTGCTTTTAGAATGGCGGT
The DNA here is from genome assembly GCA_947443815.1 of Flavobacteriaceae bacterium. Classification (GTDB taxonomy): domain Bacteria; phylum Bacteroidota; class Bacteroidia; order Flavobacteriales; family Flavobacteriaceae; genus Flavobacterium. The sequence continues at coordinate 1,872 of CANEXR010000065.1, forward strand.
TTTAGTGATTTCGTGAAAAACAATTCGTTTTGTTTTCTTCTTATCTAATTTTAATTCTTCGGCAAGATGCCAAGAAATAGCTTCACCCTCGCGATCCTCATCACTTGCTAACCAAACCATTTCGGCATTTTTGGCTAGTGTTTTTAGTTTAGAAACCAATGCTTTTTTATCGGCAGAAACTTCGTATTTGGGTTTAAATCCATTTGCTACATCTACACCAATTTCTTTGGAAGGTAAGTCTGCAATATGTCCATAACTGGACTCTACTTGATAATCACTTCCTAGAAATTTCTCGATTGTTTTTGCCTTTGCAGGGGACTCCACTATAACTAAATTCTTTGCCATTGCTCTATTTTTCTGGGACAAAAGTAGAAGTTTTTTTTAAATATTAGGCTTTTGATTTTATTTTTGAACTATTTTACAATCAATAATAGATAAGTTATGGCCATACTGGACTGTTTTTTAGCCCCCATTGTAGTGAAAAGCCCGGAGCAAAAAAAGTAAAAGTTTCCTGTTCTAGAAAAGCGACCAACGGGAGCTCTTTCTAGGACTTTGGAAACTTTACTTTTTTTGTGAGGACTTGTAACGGAAAGCGGGATTTAGCTCCCTAGAAAAATGCCTTAAAATAGTGTTAATTCTTCGGCTGACATCTTGTCATATTTATTTGAATTGCGTTATCTTTGTGCTTTGAAAATATAGAATGGAAAAGATTATAGAAGAAAATAAGCAAGGTGAAAGTCTTGTTTTAGAACATAAACCGGAGAATACCAAAAAACTTTTTATAGAAAGTTACGGTTGCGCGATGAATTTTTCGGACAGCGAGATTGTAGCTTCTATTTTATCTGGAAATGGATATAACACAACGCAAGTGCTGGAGGAAGCTGATTTGGTTTTGGTCAATACCTGCTCTATTCGTGACAAAGCGGAACAAACAATCCGAAAACGTCTGGAGAAATACAATGCTGTAAAACGTATTAATCCTAAAATGAAAGTGGGCGTTTTAGGTTGTATGGCGGAACGTTTAAAAAGCCAATTCCTGGAAGAAGAAAAGATTGTAGACCTAGTTGTGGGTCCTGATGCTTATAAAGATTTACCGAATCTTTTGCAAGAAGTCGAGGAAGGTCGAGATGCGATTAACGTGATTTTATCAAAGGATGAAACTTATGGTGATATTTCGCCTGTGCGATTGATGAGCAACGGTATTACAGCTTTGGTTTCTATTACCCGAGGATGTGATAATATGTGTACGTTTTGCGTGGTGCCTTTCACCCGCGGACGAGAACGCAGCCGAGAGCCACAAAGTATCATGAAGGAAATTCAGGATTTGTGGGATAACGGTTTTAAGGAAATTACACTTTTAGGACAAAATGTAGATAGTTATTTGTGGTATGGTGGCGGTTTGAAAAAAGATTTTGAAAATGCTACCGAAATGCAAAAAGCAACAGCCGTAGATTTCGACCAATTACTGGAAATGGTAGCGGTTGGTTTTCCTAAAATGCGCATTCGGTTTTCGACATCCAATCCACAAGATATGCACGAAAGTGTGTTGCATGTGATTGCAAAACATCCTAACATCTGTAAGCACATTCACTTACCTGTCCAATCTGGAAGCAATAGAATCCTAAAAGAAATGAACCGTTTGCATACGCGGGAAGAATACATGACTTTGATTGATAAAATCAGAACGATTATTCCGAATAGCTCCATTTCGCAAGATATGATTGCGGGTTTCCCAACAGAAACAGAGGAAGATCATCAAGATACTTTGAGTTTAATGGAATATGTGAAGTATAATTTTGGCTATATGTATTCCTATTCCGAACGTCCAGGAACATTGGCTGGGCGCAAAATGGAAGATGATGTAACGGAAGAAACGAAAGCTCGAAGATTACAGGAAATTGTCGATTTACAACAAAAACATGCTTGGTTGCGCTCTGAGGAATTCATTGGTCAAACCGTAGAAGTTTTGGTAGAAAAAGTTTCCAAAAAATCTACCGAGGAGTTTTCTGGTAGAAATTCACAAAGTATTACTGTTGTTTTTCCAAAGGAAAATTATAAGATTGGTGATTTTGTGAATGTAAAAATTACTTCATGTACTAGTGGGACTTTGAAAGGGGAAGCGGTTGGATATTCTGAAATGAATTAAGAAAAATGTTAGCCAAAATTTATAGAAAGTGGCTGGACTTTGATAACTATTTGCTAACTTTTTTTAAACCCCAAATTGCACAAATAAGCACAAATTCAAATAAATGATCAAATAGAATTACACTAATTTTTAAAAATAGTTAAGATTTAAAATTTGTGATAATTTGTGTAATTTGTGGTAAAATAAACTAACATTAAAAGGAGTTAGTTAGAATTAAACAAATTTTCATAAATTAATGATCCATGAGTGACACTAACGAATATTACTATAAGAAAGATGAGAATTACAAGATTGTGGGCATATGCATGGAAGCACATAGATTATTAGGACCTGGCTTACTAGAAATTGTATATAAAGATGCATTAGAAATTGAATTTAAAAATCATAATATTCCTTATCAACGAGAAAAGGAATTTGAAATAGAATATAAAGGCGTTGTTTTACCTCATAAATTTTATGCCGATTTTATAGTTTATGATGATATAATATTAGAAGTAAAATCTGTAAAAGAAATCAGTAATGATCATCTCGCTCAAACATTAAATTATATGAAGCTTGCAGATACACCAATTGGAATAATTGCAAACTTTCAAAACAAATCGTTAGTCCACAAACGCCTAATTAATTCATAAAATAAATTTGCGAGAATTTGCGTAATTTGTGGTTAAAGAAAAAAATATGGAAACTGTACAAAATATAAAACAACGGTTTGAGATTATTGGGAATGACCCAAAACTCAATCGTGCTATAGAAAAAGCAATTCAAGTAGCACCAACAGACATTTCAGTACTGGTTATTGGAGAAAGTGGCGTTGGAAAAGAAAGTATTCCAAAAATAATTCATTCTCTTTCGCATAGAAAACACGGTAAATACATAGCCGTAAACTGTGGTGCGATACCCGAAGGTACGATTGATAGTGAACTTTTTGGCCATGAAAAAGGGGCCTTTACAGGAGCAACTAGTACTCGTGAAGGCTATTTTGAAGTGGCAGATGGCGGAACTATTTTCTTGGATGAAGTAGGCGAATTGCCCTTAACCACCCAAGTCCGCTTGCTCCGTGTTTTGGAAAATGGGGAATTTATAAAAGTAGGATCTTCACAAGTGCAAAAAACAAATGTAAGAATTGTGGCCGCTACCAATGTAAACTTATTTAATGCTATAGAAAAAGGGAAGTTTCGGGAAGATTTATATTATCGTTTGAGCACTGTAGACATTGCTTTACCGCCATTGCGAGAACGAAAAGAGGACATTCATTTATTATTTAGAAAATTTGCCTCTGATTTTGCCCACAAGTACAAAATGCCTCCTTTAAAGCTAGATGACAGTGCTGTTCTACTTTTACAAAAATTCAGATGGAGCGGAAACATCCGTCAGTTGCGAAATGTGGCGGAACAACTTTCTGTTTTAGAAACGAATAGGGATATTACGGCAACAATCTTACAATCCTATTTACCGATAGAAGGAAGTAATTTGCCATCAGTAATAAAGGACAAAAAAAGCGACAGTGATTTTAATACTGAGCGAGAAATTCTTTATAAAGTACTTTTTGATATGAAAAGCGACCTTCATGATTTAAAGAAATTAACTTTAGAATTGATGCAAAACGGAAGTTCAAAAGTTCAGGAAACAAATCAAAATCTTATCAAAAAAATATACGGTTCTAAAGAAAATGATAGTGAAATTGATTTTGAAGAAGAACCAAGAGCCACACTGATTAGTTCACAAAACGATGAAGAGGGCTATCAGGATCAAGAAGATAATTTTTTGTTTGCTGAAACTATCGAGGAGGAAGAAGAAACCTTGCGTTTGGAACAAAAAGAAATCGAAATGATTAAAAAGTCACTAGAAAAGAACAAAGGCAAACGAAAAGCTGCAGCCGATGAACTGGGAATTTCCGAAAGAACTTTGTATCGAAAAATAAAACAATTTGACCTTTAATATTGTCTGCAAATTTTAAATACCTTTGAAATTTAAATTTAAAATGAAAAACATAAAATATATTTTAATTCTGATACTCTTCGTAACTTTTAATAGTTGCTCTGTTTACAACTTTACTGGAACGGGTAAAATTGATGCTAAGACTTTTCAAGTTAATTTCTTTCAAAACAATGCTGATCTAATTGAGCCTGGGATAGACCGAACTTTCACACTAGAACTTCAAGATTTAATTCAGAATCAGACCAATCTAAATTTGACAAAAAACGGAGCTGATTTAACTTACGAAGGCGAAATTGTCGATTACAGAATAAGTCCAATGACCGCTACAGCCGATCAACAAGCTGCACAAAATCGTTTGAAAATAAGAGTTAATGTACGGTTTACCAACAAAAATAAGGAAACAGATAATTTTGAAAAAACATTTGAATTTTACGATGATTATCCTGCCAATCAACAATTAGTGGGTGCACAATTAGCCAAATCATTAGACGTTATTTTTGAAAGAATTACACAAGATATATTTAATGAGTCATTAGCCAAGTGGTAAAATTAAAATTGAATCGATTAAACGCAACACAATGAACGTAACCGATTATACGTATTTAATAAACAAACCAGACACCATAACCGAAAAGCAAACCGAAACATTAGGAAATGTGTTGGATGCATTTCCGTATTTTCAAAGTGCCCGGGCATTGCGTTTAAAAGGACTTTACAATCAAAATAGCTTTAAGTATAATTATGCATTAAAGGTCACAGCAGCACACACCACAGACAGAACCGTTTTATTCGATTTTATCACTTCTGATACTTTTACAGCAATTCAAAAAGGCTATTATGACAAAAAAATATTAGAACTTCTCGATATAAATGTTGTCGATTTTGAGACAATTATTCCTATTGAAAAATTAGAGCCAAAAGATCTTATAGCAGCGTCTATTTTGACTTCAATAAAAGAAGCATCATCCTATATATCAGAAGAAAACAAAATTGCAGAAGAAAAACTAGCTATTGGAAAACCATTGGATTTTTCTAAAAACGAAAAACATTCTTTTCAGGAATGGCTACAACTTTCCAGAACACAACCAATTGAAAGAGTTACTAATAACCCTGCCGAAAACAAGCCTTTAGACGACACTAAAAGAAAAAAAGCAGCATTGATAGACAAGTTCATCGAAACAAACCCAAAGATTTCTCCTGTAAAAAACAGCACTGTCTCAGCGGCTTCATTTGACCAAAATAAAGAAGATACTTCTTATTTGATGACCGAAACATTAGCAAGGGTTTATTTGGAGCAAAAAAAATATCAAAAAGCAATTCAAGCATATGAAATATTAATTTTGAAATATCCAGAAAAAAGTAGTTTCTTTGCAAACCATATTTCAGATATTAAAATTTTACAACAAAATCATAATAATTAAACAATGAGCACATTTTCAATTTTTTTAGTTTTAATCACAATAGTTTGTTTTCTATTGATTGTAGTAATAATGGTTCAAAACCCTAAAGGTGGTGGATTATCTTCTACTATAGGAGGTTCACAAATGTTAGGTGGTGTACAAAAAACAACTGACTTTTTAGACAAAAGTACTTGGACATTAGCAACAATACTTATTGCACTTATTTTACTTTCTAGTTTAAGTTTTACAGGTTCACTAAGTGATACGGACTCAAAAATTATTGAAAAAACAGAAGCGGCTACACCAAGCGTACCAGCTCCTGCAGTTCCTGCTCAAAATGCACCAGCGGCAACGAATTCAGCAAAATAATTTTTTTTTACATATAAAAATGCCAGCCTGTCAAAGCTGGCATTTTTTTTAGGAAAAATTGTCAGTTATAAAAGGCTGGCACAATTTCTGAAATTCCCATTGCAATCATTTAAAAACAGTATAAAAATATAAAATCATGGCATTAAACATTAAACCACTTTCAGATCGCGTTCTTATTGAGCCAGTAGCTGCTGAAACTAAAACAGCATCTGGTATTTTTATTCCAGATACAGCGAAAGAAAAACCACAGAAAGGAACTGTTGTTGCTGTAGGAAATGGCACAAAAGACCACACAATGACAGTGAAAATTGGCGATTCTGTTCTTTATGGAAAGTACGCAGGTACCGAATTAAAATTAGAAGGAAAAGATTATTTAATCATGCGTGAAGATGATATTTTGGCTATAATCTAATACAAATTAAGCATAAAGTAATAGTTTTAAAGTTCTCCCAAAGCAACTTTAAACTTTTTAAACCTTAAACAATTTAAACAATTTCGAAAAAATGGCAAAAGATATAAAATTTGATATAGAAGCACGTGACGGCCTAAAACGTGGTGTTGATGCATTAGCAAATGCAGTAAAAGTAACCCTTGGACCAAAAGGTCGTAATGTAATTATTGGTAAAGCTTTTGGCGGACCCAATGTGACAAAAGATGGAGTTACAGTTGCTAAAGAAATAGAATTAAAAGATCCTTTAGAAAATATGGGAGCTCAAATGGTGAAGGAAGTAGCTTCAAAAACCAACGATTTAGCTGGTGATGGAACTACAACTGCAACTGTATTAGCACAAGCTATCGTAAAAGAAGGTTTGAAAAACGTTGCTGCAGGAGCCAACCCAATGGACTTAAAAAGAGGAATCGACAAAGCTGTAGAAGCTATTGTTGCCGACTTAGCCAAACAAGCCAAAGTAGTAGGAAGCGATTCTGAAAAAATCAAACAAATTGCTTCAATTTCTGCCAATAATGACGAAGTTATCGGTGAGTTAATCGCTGCCGCTTTTGCAAAAGTAGGAAAAGAAGGTGTCATCACTGTTGAAGAGGCCAAAGGAACAGATACTTACGTAGATGTTGTTGAAGGAATGCAGTTTGACAGAGGGTATCTTTCTCCTTATTTTGTTACCAATCCTGAAAAAATGGAAGTGGAATTAGAAAATCCTTTTATCCTTTTATACGACAAAAAAGTTTCTTCTTTAAAAGAATTACTACCTGTTTTAGAGCCTGTAGCACAATCAGGAAAACCGTTATTGATTATTGCTGAAGATGTAGATGGTGAAGCATTATCGACATTGGTGGTAAATAAATTACGTGGCGCTTTAAAAATAGCTGCTGTAAAAGCACCTGGTTTTGGAGACAGAAGAAAAGCCATGTTAGAAGACATTGCTATCTTAACTGGTGGAACTGTTATCTCTGAAGAAAGAGGATATACTTTAGAAAATACTACAATCGAAATGTTGGGTACGGCAAAAAGAGTAACTATTGACAAAGACAATACAACTCTTGTAAGTGGTGCTGGAGATGCTGATACTATCAAAAATCGTGTGAACCAAATTAAAGGTCAAATGGAAGCAACAACTTCTGATTATGACAAAGAAAAATTACAGGAACGTTTGGCTAAATTAGCTGGAGGTGTAGCGGTACTTTATGTTGGTGCTGCTTCTGAAGTAGAAATGAAAGAGAAAAAAGACAGAGTTGACGATGCTTTACATGCTACTCGTGCTGCTGTAGAAGAAGGAATTGTAGCTGGTGGTGGCGTAGCACTTTTAAGAGCTAAAAACGCATTAAGCACAATCACTGCTGACAATGCTGACGAAGCAACAGGAATTCAAATTGTATCGCGTGCCGTAGAATCTCCTTTGAGAACTATTGTTGAAAATGCTGGTCTTGAAGGTTCTGTTGTAGTAGCTAAAGTTGCTGAAGGTTCTGGAGATTTTGGTTATAATGCCAAAACTGACGAATATGTAGATATGTTAAAAGCAGGTATTATCGATCCTAAGAAAGTAACTCGTGTTGCCTTAGAAAACGCAGCTTCTGTTGCTGGAATGATTTTAACCACCGAATGTGCTTTGATCGATATCAAAGAGGAAGTTGCTGGTGGAAACCCAATGGGTGGTGGTATGCCAGGTATGATGTAAATTCCAGATTTAAAAAATCAGTTTTTCAGATTATAAAAAAATCCGTCTTGAATTAATTTCAGACGGATTTTTTTTATGTTATAAAGAATACCTACTTACTAGTCATTCAACATTTTCCATAATTTATCTTTCAATTCTGTAAGTCCTTGTTGGGCTACCGATGAAATAAACATATAAGGTACATCTTTGAAAGCAACATCAAGTTCAGCTTTTAGCTCCACTTTCAATTCATCATCCAACATATCACATTTTGAAATCACCAACAAACGTTCTTTGTCGAGCATTTCGGGATTGTATTTTGTCAATTCGTTTACCAAAATATCATATTCTCCCTTTATATCTGGAGTATCAACAGGAACTAAAAAAAGCAAGGTAGAATTACGCTCAATGTGACGCAAGAAATAATGTCCTAGCCCTTTTCCTTCAGCAGCACCTTCAATAATTCCTGGAATATCTGCAATTACAAAGGATTGAAAATCCCTGTAAGCAACAATTCCAAGATTGGGTTTTAAAGTGGTAAATGGATAATCAGCAATTTTTGGTTTTGCTGAAGTTAATACTGATAATAAAGTTGATTTCCCTGCATTAGGAAAACCTACTAAACCTACATCGGCCAATACTTTTAATTCCAATATAACATCCATTTCAACACCTGGTAATCCTGGTTGTGAGTATCTAGGGGTTTGATTGGTTGAACTTCTAAAATGCCAGTTTCCTAAACCTCCTTTTCCGCCACGGGAAAGAATTTGTTTTTCGCCGTCTTCAGTAATTTCGAATAAGATTTCGCCAGTCTCTTTGTCTTTGACAACAGTTCCTAATGGCACTTCAATATATTTATCATCGCCATCAGCTCCTGTGCTTCTGTCTCCACCTCCATCGCCACCATGACCCGCTTTGATGTGACGGGCAAACTTCAAATGAAATAATGTCCAAAGTCCTTTGTTACCTACTAGATACACATGTCCTCCACGACCTCCATCTCCTCCATCAGGACCTCCTTTTTCAATAAATTTTTCTCTATGCAAGTGCGTAGATCCCTTTCCTCCTTTTCCGGAAGAAACATATATTTTTACATAATCTACAAAATTTCCTTCTGTCATATTCTTTTGTTTAAAGTTTAAAGTCTAAAAATTTAAAAATTAGTTGAGTTCCAACTTCTTTTAAACACTTAGTCATTCAAACCAAATTTCACCCTTTTAAGGCCTTAACCATCACTTTATCAATCTTCACGCCATCCATATCGATGACTTCTAACTCAAATTTTTGCCATATTAATTGCTCTCCTTGTTTTGGAATATGAGAGAGTTCAGTCATTATTAATCCACTTACTGTGGTCACTTCATAATCGTTTATCAATTCATCTAATTCAAAGTAGGTTAAAAAATCATGCAGCGAATAATGTCCGTCTACTAACCAGGAACCGTCTTCTCTTTCTATCAATTGAAAATCATCTTTATAAAAATCTGAAGCATCACCAACTAAGGCTTCCAAAATATCATTTAGCGTAATAACTCCTTGAAAAACACCATATTCATCCGATACAAAAGCATAATGTATTCCTGTTTTTTTGAATTCTTCTAAGGCTTTATAAGCTGTGGTTTGTTCCATTATAAAGGGCGCTTCTGTCATAATATCAGCCAAATTGAAATTATCATTTTCAAAATGAGCAAAAATATTTTTTAAGTTCACAACGCCTACAATGTCATCATAATTTTTATCAAATACGGGATAAATAGAATGCAATTCTTTGAGCATAAATTCTTTTACCTGTTCTTTATTGGCGTGAACTGGCAAGAAAACAACTGATTTTCGGTGTGTCATTAAGGAA
>CANEXR010000066.1 GCA_947443815.1 Flavobacteriaceae bacterium
AGGTATTGGTAAAATTGGTGGTTCAGCAATGGACGCTATTGCACGTCAACCAGAAGCTTCAGGAAAAATCCAAACAGCTATGATTATCGCAGCTGCACTTATTGAAGGTATTGGTTTCGCAGCTTTATTCGCGAAATAAGACTTAAAAAAGCAATAGTTATAACGGTTGGTTGTGACTATTGTTTTTAAAATTAAAACAGAATAAATTGCAATTGTATATGCAATTTAAAAAACATAGAATTTAAAATTTATACGTATATATAATGGATAAGTTAATAAATGATTTTTCGTTTGGTTTGTTTATTTGGCAAGTATTAATATTTGTTGGATTAATCTTCTTATTAAAAAAATTCGCTTGGAAACCAATTCTTGATTCCGTTAATGATAGAGAAGAAGGAATTAAAAATGCATTAGAATCTGCTGAAAACGCAAGAAAAGAAATGCAAAACTTGCAAGCAGACAATCAACGTATTTTGCAAGAAGCAAGATTAGAGCGTGATAACATGCTTAAAGATGCTCGTGAAATGAAAGATAAAATGGTTGCTGATGCAAAGAATGAAGCACAAGTTCAAGGTCAAAAAATGATTGAACAAGCAAAAGCGGCAATTGAAAGCGAAAAAAATGCTGCAATGGCGGAATTGAAATTACAAGTTTCAACTTTATCATTGAGTATTGCAGAAAAAATATTGAAAGACGAATTATCTAACAAAGAAGCTCAAACTAAATTAGTTGAGAAAATGTTGGGTGACGTAAAGTTAAACTAACAATTATGGCAAGTACAAGAGCAGCAATTCGTTATGCAAAAGCAATTCTAGACTTAGCACACTCAAAAGGTGTTGCCGAAGTGGTGAATAACGACATGAAATTGATTGCTTCAACAATCAATGGAAATTTAGAATTGAGTACTTTTATTCAAAATCCGACTACTAAAGTTGAGGTAAAAGAGAAAGCACTTTTAGAGGTTTTTGCTGGAATAAACGGACTAACTCAAGGATTATTTCATTTGTTATTTGAAAACAAAAGATTTGAAATTCTAGAAGCGATTGCTTTGGAATACAGTAAATTATCTGATATCATGAATGGCATTGAAGTAGCTAAAGTGACTACTGCAATTCCAATGGATGCGGCTTTAGAAGCACGAGTATTAGCTAAAATCGCAACATTATCAGACAAAAAAATTACAATTGAAAATACAGTAGATGCTTCAATTATCGGAGGATTTATTTTAAGAATAGGTGACAAGCAATACAATGCTTCAGTGGCCAACAGATTACAAGCATTAAAAAGAGAGTTAAGTAATTAGTTTTATTACACAATAAGTGTCTAAATTATAAAGTAAGATGGCGGAAATCAAACCTGCTGAAATTTCAGCAATATTAAGAAAGCAAGTAGAAGGTTTTGAATCTGGTGCTACACTAGAAGAAGTAGGAACAGTACTTAATGTTGGAGATGGTATTGCTCGTGTTTACGGGCTTTCTAATGTTCAATACGGAGAATTAGTAGAGTTCGACAATGGTCTTGAAGCTATTGTATTGAATCTTGAAGAAGATAATGTTGGTGTGGTACTTTTAGGATCATCAGTAGGTATCAAAGAAGGTTCAACTGCTAAAAGAACACAACGTATTGCTTCTCTTAAAGTAGGAGAAGAAATGGTAGGACGTGTAGTGAACACGCTTGGTTTTCCAATTGATGGAAAAGGACCAATCGGAGGTGAATTATTCGAAATGCCTTTAGAAAGAAAAGCACCAGGAGTTATCTTCCGTCAACCCGTTACTGAGCCATTACAAACAGGAGTAAAAGCAGTTGATGCTATGATTCCAGTTGGTCGTGGACAACGTGAGTTGGTTATTGGTGACCGTCAAACTGGTAAATCTACAGTTTGTATTGACACTATCTTAAATCAAAAAGAATTTTATGATGCTGGAAAACCAGTATATTGTATCTATGTTGCCATCGGACAAAAAGCTTCGACTGTAGCTGGAATTGCAAAAATGTTAGAAGAAAAAGGAGCAATGGCTTATACCATTATTGTTGCTGCAAACGCTTCTGACCCTTCTCCAATGCAAGTGTATGCTCCTTTTGCTGGTGCTGCAATTGGTGAATATTTTAGAGATTCAGGTCGTCCGGCTTTGATTGTTTATGATGATTTATCTAAACAAGCGGTTGCTTACCGTGAAGTTTCTCTTTTGTTAAGAAGACCACCGGGACGTGAAGCATATCCTGGAGACGTTTTCTACCTTCACAGCCGTTTATTAGAACGTGCTTGTAAAGTAATTGCTGATGATGGAATTGCAAAAAACATGAATGACTTACCAGACTCTATCAAAGGAATCGTAAAAGGAGGTGGTTCATTAACTGCTTTGCCAATTATTGAAACTCAAGCTGGTGACGTTTCTGCTTATATCCCAACAAACGTAATTTCGATTACTGATGGTCAAATTTTCTTGGATGGAGATTTGTTTAATTCTGGGGTTCGTCCAGCTATTAACGTAGGTATTTCTGTATCTCGTGTTGGAGGAAATGCACAAATTAAATCAATGAAAAAAGTAGCAGGTACTTTGAAACTAGATCAAGCACAATTCCGTGAATTGGAAGCGTTTGCTAAATTTGGTTCTGACCTTGATGCCGTTACATTGAACGTAATTGAAAAAGGAAGAAGAAACGTTGAAATCTTAAAACAAGGTTTGAATGATCCTTATACTGTCGAAGACCAAGTTGCAATTATCTATGCAGGTTCAAAAAACTTGTTGCGTAATGTTCCTGTAAATAAAGTAAAAGAATTTGAGAAAGACTTCTTGGAATTCTTGAACAACAAACACAGAGCTACTCTTGACGCTTTGAAAGCAGGAAAATTAACTGACGAAATTACAGATGTAATTGAATCAGTAGCAAAAGAAGTTTCAGCGAAATATAACTAAAACTAGTCAAAAGTTGTAAAGTCCAAAGTCATTAAGTCAATTAATCGGCTTTTTAATTACTTTAGACTTTACAACTTTATGACATTAGACTAAAAATATAATGGCAAATTTAAAGGAAATCCGTAATAGAATTACTTCCATTTCATCTACGATGCAAATTACATCGGCAATGAAAATGGTTTCTGCAGCAAAGCTAAAGAAAGCACAAGATGCAATCACAGCCATGCGCCCTTATGCCGAAAAATTAACAGAATTATTACAAAATCTTTCTGCAACACTTGATGGTGACATAGGAGGAGATTTCACAACACAACGTGAAGTAAAAAAAGTTTTAATTGTAGCAATAACCTCAAATAGAGGTTTATGTGGTGCCTTTAATACCAATGTAATTAAGGAAGCAAAAAGCCGTTCTGAATACTATGCAGGGAAACAAGTTGATGTTTTTGCTATTGGCAAAAAAGGAAACGATATTCTTAGCAAAACACTAACAGTAGTAGATAATCAAAGTGCTATTTTTGACCGTCTTACTTTTGATAATGTGGCTGTAATTGCGGAAATATTAACTCAAAAATTTGTAACTGGTGAGTATGACAAAATTGAATTAGTTTACAATCAATTTAAAAATGCAGCAACCCAAATCGTACAAACAGAACAATTTTTGCCACTAGCTCCTATTAAGTCAGATAAACCTGCTGCTACTGGAGATTATATTTTTGAACCTTCTAAAGAGGAAATTGTATTAACATTGATTCCTAAATCATTGAAAACACAATTGTATAAAGGTATTAGAGATTCATTTGCATCAGAGCACGGAGCACGTATGACAGCCATGCACAAAGCAACTGATAATGCAACTGAATTAAGAGATCAGCTAAAATTAACATACAATAAAGCACGTCAAGCTGCTATTACAAACGAAATTCTTGAAATCGTTGGTGGAGCTGAAGCTTTAAATGGATAAAATTTATTTGAATGATATAAAAAGCTGGCTATAGCCGGCTTTTTTTTATGCTTTTTTTAAATAGATTAAAAAAAAGAAGTCATATTGTTAATTATTTGGTAAGGATTATGGGAACGAAAAAATTTAGTATACCTTTAAATTCCCTAATTAATACTAATTGAATTATGTCACCAAGTAAATGGGATAAACTTGTTCAAAAATATTTTTTTCTTTACCGTGATGGTTTTTTTGAATTACCCTATTTGTCAAACTCTCCCCAAATGATGATTGAGAGCTTAAAAAACATCCCTCAATCCATTCACAAACCTTTAGAACAAAGCATTTATTCTAACAACCCCTTTTGCAGAGGAATTGTTCGTTATCGAGAAATTGAAGATGGATTATGGATTTTAGCAACCAATATTGAAATAAAACAAAACATTATTGCAAAAGCACTTTATAATGAAATGGAATCTAGCGACCATTATTTTCTTTCCTTCTCCGTTTTTGAATATGAATTTTCAGTGGGCACAAGTGTAACAGATAGAGCTACAGTTAAAAGTATTGGTTGGACTTTTTTCAAACCCAAAACACATGTTTCTACTTATTTTTACAAAGATACGGCTGGCAAATTCTGCAATTTTATTTTTAATAAAAATTGGGCGGAACGTAATTTTGCAGACATTAAATTAGGCAGTAAAAATGGCATAGAACCGTTTATCAATTCAAAAATTGGATTTAAAAGTTGGTTAGACATAGTTCCCAATTCCCAACATCAATTTAAAGAAATCTGGAAGACACTGGAAACGGAGCAAAAAGAACCGTTTGGAAATTCTATTTTAAAAGCACAAACAGTAGCTTTCATATCCAATTTTTTTAAAACAATAGCAGACCAAAAAACGCCCGAAAAATTAGAATCACTAAACAATAAAGATTATTCAAATTTAGCAAAAGCAGAAAAAATAATATTGGCAAATTTGAACCTTCCATTTATAGGAATAGAAAAAATAGCCTCAGAGGTACTTTTATCACCAACAAAATTAAAGTCCAATTTCAAATCTACTTTTGGATTATCATTATTGCAATATCACAAGGAAAAAAACATGTTGTTAGCCAAACAACTCCTTGAAAATTCAAGAATACAAATCAAAAATATTGCCATAGCAATTGGATATGAAAGCGCCAGTAAATTTAGTGCCGCTTTCAAAAAACGTTTTAGTATTCTTCCTTCAGAAATACGCAATACCTAAAATTTTCAAAAAACAAGTAATAAGTCAATGATGAAAATTCATTTCTAATAGCCAATTTTGAGATATATGAACCATTTTTTATTTGAAAAAATTTAATAAACATGTCCGATTGGGATACTGATTAGTCCGATTGGGATATGTTTCAGCACATGCATCTTTTATTTTTGTTTCAATAATAAATAGCAATCTATTTTGTCAGAAACCAAAAAAAAATATTCAACAAAAAATACTAACGCCCCAATAGTATATACTTATGAAAAATTATCAAATAATCTTATCTGAAAAAATCCTTTCAAAGGCAAAATTAGGAGAAGACACCACATCTTTAAGAAGAGAATTATATTATATAAGGCCTAGCAGTTTAGAAATAAAACTGAATACTGATGAACTAAAAATAAATTTTTGGAGTAACATTTATAAAGCCTATGTTTTGATTATAGCAAATGAACCTAATCAAAAAAGCGCTGTGTTAAAACTAAAACGAATCAAAATTGCGCATCATCTTTTGTCCTTAGACGATATTGAACATGGAATTCTCCGAATACAAAAATACAAAATTGGATTTTGTTATCTGAAGAACCTATTTTATCCAAGTTTTATAAAGAGATTGTCTGTCGAAAAAATAGATTATGGGCTTAGTTTAGAACAAACCAAAAGTATCTTAATTAGTGCTCCTAACAGAAGCAATGGAATTCAACACTTGGAAAAAAATTATTAAAAGAGCCTCTCTGTTTCCAACAATAATTTTTTAATAAAAAGACAGTCTCATTAAATTAGGGCTTTCTTTTTTTATTAATTTTAGACTTTAAATTAATAAAAAAATCCAATTGAAAATAATAGAATTCACTACAAAAGAACAAATGTTAGCCCAAATTGAGGTTATACAATTTTTATATCCAAACTTCACTTCCGAAAAATACGAATCTTATCTCCAAGAAATGATTCCACATAATTACAAACAAATTGCTGTGTTTGAAGGAGCTGTTTGTGTAGGCATTTCTGGATATTGGTCTGGAGTTAAACTTTGGTCCGGAAAATATATAGAGATCGATAATTTTATTGTACATCCCGATCATCGTTCCAAAGGAGTTGGCAAAATGATGACTGATTATATTGACAAGAAAGCAAACGAAAACGACTGTACCATGATTGTTTTGGATGCCTTTACCGGAAATTTTACAGCACATCGTTTTTATTATAATCAGGGATACGTCCCAAAAGGGTTTCATTTTTTAAAGATTTTAAAAGAAGATGGATTATCTTAAAATAAAAAATCTTGATTCTCTTCTTTATAACAAATTCATTGATACAAAAAGAAAACAAATGATTCTATATCCAACAGTGAATTTAGCATTGAATTAGTTATTTTTGTTTTTATAAATTTTACTAAACAAAACCACCTTGGGATTATATAAAAATCTTTTTAAACAAACTGCAATTTACGGGCTCGCAACTGTTTTACCTCGCATGCTGAGTTTTTTGCTAGTCCGATTGTACACAGGAATATTACCCACAGCCGAATATGGCGAAGTTTCAATTGTATTGTCTTGGATGGTTTTTTTCAATGTAATTTTATCTTACGGGATGGAAACCGCCTTTTTCCGATTTTATAATTCCGAAACCGATAAGCAAAACGTAATTGCAACCTCTACAATTTCTATATTTTGGTCCTCTATATTCTTTCTTTTCGGAGCCTTAATCTTCAGGAATACATTAGCAACATTAGCCAATGTGGATGTACAGTATATTACGTATTCCATCTGGATTTTGGTTTTAGACGCCTTAGTAATTGTTCCGTTCTCTAAGCTGCGAGCCAACCAACGCCCCATGATGTATGCCGCTATCAAGATAGGAAACGTAGCGGTGAACTTAGCTTTAAACCTGTTCTTTCTATTACTTTTGCCCCAAATAGCACAATCCAATCCAAACTCATTTATCGGAAATTTATATGTCGATAATTTCGAAATTGGGTATATTTTCATATCAAACTTATTAGCAAGTTTACTGACTTTTGTAGTACTCTCTCCAAATTATCTTTCTCTCAAACGCAATTTTGACACCGCACTTTGGAAAAAAATGATGCAATACGGATTACCCATTCTTGTAGCTGGAATTGCTTTTGCTGTTAATGAACATTTTGATAAAATCCTGCTCGGATATTGGCTACCAGATAACATTGCAAAGTCCGAAGTAGGCGCCTATTCCGCCTGTTACAAACTCGGATTGTTCATGGTCTTATTCGCCACCGCATTTCGTTTAGGAATCGAACCCTTCTTTTTTAGTCATGCCAGCAATGAAAATGCGCCACAAACCTATGCCGTCATTACCAAATATTTTGTTATACTAGGTTCCCTGATCCTTCTTGGGGTTATCGTTTTTGCAGATGTTTTAAAACACTTGTTACTCGACAATCAATCCTATTGGGAAGCCATGAAAGTAGTCCCGTTAATCATTCTAGCCAATTTTTTTCTAGGTATTTACAACAACCTTTCCGTTTGGTACAAACTCACCGACAAAACCATAATTGGAGCCTACATCTCCATTGTAGGAGCCGTCGTAACCTTAGTTCTCAATTATCTACTAATCCCAAAATACAGTTATTACGGCTCGGCAATAGCCACAATTTCGGCCTACGGAAGCATGATGTTTATATCCTACATCCTCGGAAATAAATACTATCCCATCCCTTACGATATGACAAAAATAAGCGGTTATTTAGGCATTTCAATCCTATTTTCCATCATTTCATTCTACGGATTCAGAGAGAATTATTTTGTCGGAATTCCGTTATTATTACTATTCCTTTATTTTATATACCACAACGAAAAAGAAACCATACAAAGCATCGCAAAACGAAAAAAATAAAAATTACAAGGAGCTGTTTCCTGCTATCCGTTACAATCTTATCGGCCGAACCCCGGCCCATAAGGATTTTCACTACTATCAGGGCTAGAGCATTCCATACATCATAAACTATTGCTTAATAAAACGCTATCCATTTTAAATGAATACCGTTAAAAAAATAAAAAAATGGACATCAAAATAATCAATAAATCCCAGCATGAACTTCCAAACTATGAAACCATAGCTTCAGCTGGAATGGACTTACGCGCCCATTTATCCGAATCGGTATGCTTACAACCATTAGGAAGAGCCATTATCAAAACGGGACTTTTTATAGAATTGCCCATAGGCTATGAAGCCCAAGTGCGACCAAGAAGCGGATTAGCAGCCAAAAAAGGAATTACCGTACTCAATTCACCCGGAACAGTAGATGCAGATTATCGTGGCGAAATTGGTGTGATTTTAGTAAATTTATCCCAAGAAACCTTTGTAGTCGAAAACGGGGAGCGCATTGCACAATTAATCATTGCCAAACACGAACGCGCCCAATGGATTGAAGTTCAGGAACTATCCGAAACCACAAGAGGAGAAGGCGGTTTTGGAAGCACAGGAGTAAAATAAATATACAAATTCGAAAAGGGAACCTTTTAATTTTCCCTTTTTAATCATTCAATATAACTAACTATGAAAATAATAATCCCAATGGCTGGAAGAGGTTCCAGATTAAGACCACATACGTTAACCATTCCTAAACCATTAATCCCTGTTGCCGGAAAACCAATCGTACACCGATTAGTAGAAGATATTGCCAAAATATTAAAAGAACCGATTGAAGAAATTGCTTTTGTACTTGGAGAACCCGCTTTTTTTGGAGACGATATTGTAGCTAGTTTAGAAAAATTAGCACATAGTCTGGGCGCCAAAGCTTCTATTTATCGCCAAGATATGCCTTTAGGAACAGGTCATGCCATTATGTGTGCCAAAGAATCCTTATCCGGACCCGCCGTAATTGCGTATGCCGACACCCTTATTAGAGCTGATTTTGAATTAGATCCAACCGCCGATGCCGTAATTTGGGTAAAACAAGTAGACGAACCAGAAGCATTTGGTGTAGTTAAATTGAATACCAATAACGAAATCATAGAATTAGTAGAAAAACCAACCTCCTTTGTGAGCGATTTGGCCGTAATTGGAATCTATTATTTCAAAGAGGTAGAAGTTTTAAAAGAAGAACTTCAAAAAGTATTAGACAATAACATTCAAAACGGAGGAGAATACCAAATCAATGACGGAATCAAAGCCATGATGGCTAACGGCAAAGTATTCAAAACCGGTAGTGTTGACGAATGGATGGATTGTGGAAATAAAAATGTTACGGTAGAAACCAACTCCCGAATGTTAGGCTTTTTGCATACCGACGGAGAACATTTAGTGGACAAAGGAGTAAAATTAGAAAACGCAACAATAATTCCTCCTTGTTATATTGCAGAGGATGTTACATTGATTAATGCCACTGTTGGTCCAAATGTATCTTTAGGAAAAGGATGCCATATTATTAATAGTTCGATAAAAAACAGTTTGGTTCAAACACATTCGCATATAAAAAATGCCCATTTAGATAACGCAATGATTGGAAATCACGTTAATTTTGACGGGAACTTTACCAATATCAGTATTGGTGATTATTCTATATTGGAATAAATTTAGGATTTAGTGATGAAAAAAAAGACTGTAGTCGTTCTCTTTTTCGGAATGTTTTGCCTTCCAGTTTCGCTTGTGGCACAAACGGAACCAGAACAAATTACTATGGTCAATACTGAATTTCAGGATTCCTTCTACGAAGCATTATTACAAAAAGGAATTGAAAATTATGACAAAGCACTAATTGCATTACAAAAATGCTTGAACGTTCAGCCTGAAGATGCAACGATTTATTTTGAATTAGGGAAAAATTATTTGGCTTTAAAAAATTATGAAAATGCCTATAATTCCTTCGAACATGCTGCGCAAATTGACCCAAAAAACAAATGGTTTTGGGAAGGAATGTACGATGTGAGTTATCAAACCAAAAATTACAACCAAGCCATAAATGTCATCCAAAAACTAATCCCTTTGGACGAAACCTATACAGATGATTTGATCTCACTCTATATGGTAACCAATCAGCTGGATAAGGCCCTACCATTGATTAATGAACGCAATGATAAATTTGGCAAAACGGATGAAAGAGAAAGGTATAAAATGCAAATTTTATCCGAAGGCAAATACCAGAATGAAGAAATAGCCAATCTAATTACCCAAATCGATAAAAACCCAAAAGACGAATCAAATTATATTGCTTTGATTTTCTTGTATTCTCAGAGTAATGAGTCTGAAAAGGTATTGGAAGTATCCAAAAAATTAGAAGCTGCAATCCCAACATCCGAATGGGCTCAAGTAAGTTTGTTTAAAAGTTATTTGGATAAAAATGAGGGCCCAAGAGCAATAAACGCGATGAATATTGTTTTGGCAAGTAACAAAATTGATGCTAAAATAAAACATCGAATTCTCAATGAATTTTTGATTTTTACAAATGCCAATCCTCAATATACCCCAGATTTAGAAAAAGCAATTGGCTATTTCGACACCGATAAAGAGGTGAATGTTGCCAAGGAAATAGGTAAATTTTATCACAGTAAAAAACAATGGGAAAAAGCCATAAAATATTATGAGCAATCTTTAAAAAACAGCAGCACTCAAGAAATTGAAACAAATTTACTTTTGCTGCAAGCGTACACCGAACTAAAACAATTTCAAAAGGTAGCTCAAAAAGCATCAGAAATGATGGAACTTTTTCCAACACAACCCGAATTTTATTACTATTCTGGACTGGCAAACAATCAATTACAACAGTTCAAAAAAGCCAAAGATGTCTTGGAAATAGGCTTAGACTATTTAGTGGATGACGTAAATTTAGAAATTAATTTTAACATTCAATTAGGAGAAGCTTATAACAGTTTAGGGGATTTCAAGAAAAAAGAGTTGTATTTTTCCAAAGCAAATCAATTATTAAAAAAAGAATAATAAATACCCATGAATAAAATAGCCCTTATACTTTCTCTGCTTTTACTGCTTTCATGCAAATCGAAATCCGTTGTCGCAGCAGCAAGTATTGACGCAACACATCTGAAAGCTACTGCCATAATAGAAAAGCATTACAACAATAAAAAAATCTTTTCTACATTATATATAAAAGCAAATGCTCGATATGCGGATGATAAACAAATCCAAAATGTTACTGCCGAAATAAAAATAAAGAAAGACGAGGAAATTTTAGTAAGCATTCGTTTTTTGGGAATTACAATGGCAAAAGCATTAATTACACCAACAACAGTAAGCTATTATGAAAAAATTAATGGTACTTATTTTGAAGGAGATTTCAGTGGGTTGAGCAAATGGCTGGGAACAGATTTAGATTATTTAAAAATTCAAAACATGCTTTTAGGAGAAGCTTTTGATGACTTGAATAAGGGTAAATATACAGAATCATTGCTAGGGCAATTATATCGATTAGATGATTTTTCAAATGAAAACACTAAAAAATCATTTTTTGTAGATGCGAATAATTTTTTAATACAAAAACAAGAAATCACACAAACCGCTGAGGAGCGCATGATTCAAGTCTCGTATTCAGGTAATAAAGTATTTAATGA
>CANEXR010000067.1 GCA_947443815.1 Flavobacteriaceae bacterium
AACAGGTGAAATCGAAATTTTAGTAACTGAACTAACTGTTTTGAATGCTGCATTGACCCCACCTTTTACTATCGAAGACGAAACAGATGGTGGCGAAGATATCCGAATGAAATACCGTTACCTTGACATCAGAAGAAATCCTGTAAAAAACAGCTTGCTTTTTCGTCATAAAGTAGCGATAGAAGTTCGAAAATACCTTTCGGATTTAGATTTCTGCGAAGTTGAAACCCCTTATTTAATTAAATCAACACCAGAAGGCGCTAGAGATTTTGTAGTTCCTTCTCGAATGAATGCTGGACAGTTTTATGCCTTACCACAATCACCACAAACCTTCAAACAATTATTGATGGTAGGTGGAATGGATAAATATTTTCAAATTGTAAAATGCTTCCGTGACGAAGATTTGCGTGCAGACCGTCAACCTGAGTTTACACAAATCGATTGTGAAATGGCGTTTGTAGAACAAGAAGATATTTTGAACGTTTTTGAAGGATTGACCAGGCATTTATTAAAAGAAATAAAAGGTATTGAAGTAGACAAATTTCCAAGAATAACCTACGACTATGCTATGAAAACCTACGGAAATGATAAACCAGACATTCGTTTTGGAATGGAGTTTGGCGAATTGAATGAAGTAGCGCAACACAAAGATTTTTCTGTTTTCAATGCGGCTGAATTAGTAGTTGGTATAGCTGTTCCAGGCGCAGGTAATTATACCCGAAAAGAAATTGATGCATTAATTGATTGGGTAAAACGACCACAAGTAGGAGCAAGCGGAATGGTTTATGTAAAATGCAATGAAGATGGCACTTATAAATCATCCGTTGATAAATTCTATGATCAAGACGATTTGACGCAATGGGCAAAAAATACGGGAGCCAAAGCAGGTGATATGATTTTTGTACTTTCTGGTCCAGCTGATAAAACGCGAGGCCAATTAAGTGCATTGCGTATGGAAGTCGCCACACGATTAGGATTAAGAAATCCTTCGGAATTTGCCCCTTTATGGGTAGTAGATTTCCCTTTATTGGAATTTGATGTAGAAAGTGGACGTTATCATGCTATGCATCATCCCTTTACATCCCCAAAACCAGAAGACATGCACTTATTAGAAACCAATCCAGGACAAGTTCGCGCTAATGCTTATGATATGGTATTGAATGGAAATGAAATTGGAGGCGGTTCAATTCGTATTCATGATAAAGCGACACAACAATTAATGTTCAAGTATTTAGGTTTTACAGAAGAAGAAGCAAAAGCTCAATTTGGGTTCTTAATGGATGCTTTTCAGTTTGGAGCACCTCCACATGGAGGATTAGCTTTCGGTTTAGACCGATTAGTTGCCATTTTAGGTGGACAAGAAACTATTCGTGATTTTATTGCATTCCCAAAAAACAATTCGGGTCGAGATGTTATGATTGATGCCCCTTCCGTAATAGATATCGCACAGCTAAATGAATTGCATATAAAATTAGATATATAAAATTAAAACGATTTTAATAGGTCGAAAACGTTGAATATCAATATTTTTACAAAATAAAAACACAAGAATGACTTTCGTATTATATTAAATATTACATTTGTCTCATTATAAATTATTATTACTATTACAATGCGTACAGGTACAGTTAAATTTTTCAATGAATCTAAAGGTTACGGATTCATTACAGACGAAGAAACAGGAAAAGACATTTTTGTTCATGCATCAGGAATCAACGCGGAAGAATTGCGCGAAGGTGACAGAGTTAGCTATGAAGAAGAAGAAGGAAGAAAAGGAAAAGTTGCTGCGAAAGTAGCAGTGCTCTAAGCATAAAATTTATTTTTTTTGCCTAAGAATGTTTAAAACGTTCCGATATACATCGGAACGTTTTTTTTGTTTTATAACGAAAAAAAAAGCTTCAAATTATCATATTATTTATAATCGTTAAAAATTACAAGAAAATCATATTTTTCCCGAAACTAAATCCTTTATTTAACTTGTGTTTTAATTAGTTGAAAGCTATCTTTGTGACTTATTTTATGCGAAACAAAAATCTATTATGCAATCCGAACAATTAAATTATATCCCTATTGTAATGCAACTCCTCTTAGCTGTAGGATTTGTTGCAGGAACTATATTTGTTTCAGGAAAATTAGGTCCAAAAAGAACTTCTGAAATTAAAGATAAAAACTTCGAATGCGGTATTGAATCCGTTGGTAATGCCCGCATTCCTTTCTCTGTAAAATATTTCTTAGTAGCTATTTTATTCGTTTTATTTGATGTAGAGGTTATTTTTCTTTACCCTTGGGCAATCAATTTCAAAGAGTTAGGAATAGAAGGTATGATAAAAATGATTATTTTTATGCTCTTGCTTTTGGTGGGTTTTTTCTACATCATCAAAAAGAAAGCATTAGAATGGGAATAGAATAAATACGGATTAAAAATTCCCGCTTTCAGGCTGATTAGCAGTATTTTTTTAAATTTTAAATTATGAACTCACAATTCATAATTCGCAATTCATAATTTCACAAAGATGAGTAATTCAAATATAAATATGGTTGCCCCTCCAGAAGGTGTTGTTGGCGAAGGTTTTTTTGCTACAAAACTAAATGATGTAGTAGGTTTAGCTAGAGCCAATTCTTTATGGCCTCTCCCTTTTGCAACCTCTTGTTGCGGAATTGAATTCATGGCAACAATGGCCTCTCATTATGATTTAGCCCGATTTGGATCTGAACGTGTGAGTTTTTCTCCTCGTCAAGCAGATATGCTAATGGTAATGGGAACTATTTCTAAAAAAATGGCGCCAATTTTACGTCAGGTTTATGAACAAATGTCGGAACCACGTTGGGTAATTGCTGTTGGTGCATGTGCTTGCTCTGGCGGAATATTTGACACCTATTCTGTTTTGCAAGGAATTGATAAAGTAATTCCTGTTGATGTTTATGTTCCAGGATGCCCACCAAGACCCGAACAAATTGTAGACGGTGTAATGAAATTACAAGAAATCGTTAAAACCGAATCGGTTAGAAGAAGAAGTTCTCCAGAATACCAAGAATTATTAGCTTCTTATAATATCAAATAACAAGATGGCTTTAGAAACAATCGAAATACAAGATAAATTAGTTGCAACCTTTGGTTCAGCAGTTTTTCAATTCAACCAAGAGAAAGATATTTTTTCATTTGAAGTAGATGCCGACAAGATTACGGCAGTACTTCTTTTTTTGAAAAATGACCCCACTTTACGTTTTCATTTTTTAACCGACTTATGCGGTATTCACTACCCTGATAACGAAGAAGAAAGACAATTTGCAGTAGTATATCATTTGCACAATTGGTATGAAAATAAACGCATCAAAATTAAAGCTTTTATCAATGGTGCAAAACCTGAAATTAAAACGATATCTAATATTTTCTTAAGTTCGAATTGGATGGAAAGAGAAACTTGGGATTTTTACGGAATTAATTTCATAGGCCATCCACAGTTGAAACGAATTTTAAATATGGACGAAATGATTTCTTTTCCAATGCGTAAAGAATTCCCAATGGAAGATAGCGGAAGAACGGATAAAGACGACCGTTTTTTTGGAAGAACACCGTCAAATTGCTAAAAACACAACCTATAATTTTTCACATTCAATAAATGTCAGAACTATTATTACCCCCAGAGCATCGCTATGCTAAAATAATTAAAGAGCGACATAATGAAGACGGAAGTGAGCTTTCGATCTTGAATTTAGGTCCGACACATCCTGCTACGCATGGTATTTTTCAAAATATTTTGCTAATGGATGGAGAAAAAATTCTCGAAGCTGAACCAACCATAGGTTATATCCA
The DNA here is from genome assembly GCA_947443815.1 of Flavobacteriaceae bacterium. Taxonomy (GTDB): domain Bacteria; phylum Bacteroidota; class Bacteroidia; order Flavobacteriales; family Flavobacteriaceae; genus Flavobacterium. Next base: position 3,815 of record CANEXR010000067.1, read on the forward strand.
TAGAGCTTTTGAAAAAATTGCCGAAAATCGTCCTTTTTACCAAATAACGCCACTTACCGACCGTATGAACTATTGCTCCTCTCCTATTAACAATATGGGATGGTGGATGACTTTAGAAAAATTATTAGGTGTTGAAGTTCCTAAAAGAGCACAATATTTACGCGTTATAGTAATGGAATTGGCTAGAATTACAGATCACTTAATTTGTAATTCAATTCTTGGTGTTGACACTGGAGCGTACACTGGTTTCTTGTATGTATTCCAATTTAGAGAAAAAGTATATGAAATCTACGAAGAAATTTGTGGGGCTCGATTGACAACAAATATGGGGAGAATTGGTGGTTTCGAAAGAGATTGGTCTCCAGAAGCTTTCCGCAAATTAGACGTTTTTTTAAGAGATTTTCCAATAGCTTGGAAAGAATTTGAAAATCTATTTGAAAGAAACAGAATTTTTATTGACAGAACCGTTAATGTAGGAGCTATAACAGCAGAACAAGCAATGGCTTATGGCTTCACAGGTCCAAACCTTCGTGCTGCCGGAGTTGATTATGATGTTCGTGTAGCACAACCTTATAGTTCTTACGAAGACTTTGATTTTATAGTTCCTGTTGGAAAATCAGGAGATACCTACGATCGTTTTTGTGTTCGTAATGCTGAAGTTTGGGAAAGCATCAGTATTATCAAACAAGCTTTAGCAAAAATGCCAGAGGGGAATGAATACCATGCAGAAGTTCCTGAATATTATTTGCCTCCAAAAGAAGATGTGTATCATAACATGGAATCTTTAATTTACCACTTTAAAATTGTAATGGGAGAAGTTCCAGTTCCTGTGGCGGAAATATACCATCCGGTCGAAGGAGGAAACGGAGAACTTGGTTTTTATTTAGTAACTGACGGAAGTCGTACTCCGTATCGATTGCATTTTAGAAGACCTTGTTTTATATACTATCAAGCCTATCCTGAAATGATTAAAGGAGCTTTACTTTCGGATGCAATTGTTATTTTATCAAGTTTAAATGTTATTGCCGGAGAATTAGACGCATAAATTATGGAACGTACCTATCACAAACAAGAAATAAACATGACGGAAGCATTGATGACTCGCATCAATGAATTAATCAGTCATTATCCTGAAGACAAAAGAAAATCGGCTTTATTGCCCGTTTTACATGAAGTACAAGATGCCCATGAAAATTGGTTGAGTATTGAATTAATGGACAAAGTTGCTGAAATACTTTTGATAAAACCTATTGAAGTGTATGAAGTCGTTTCTTTTTATACTATGTTCAATCAAAAACCTATTGGTAAGTACATGTTCGAATTCTGTCAAACTTCACCTTGCTGTTTGAATGGAGTAGAAAACCTTATGGATTACACCTGCGAAAAATTAGGAGTAAAAATAGGCGAAATAACTCCTGATGGACTCTTTGAAGTACGAGGAGTCGAATGTTTAGGTGCCTGTGGTTATGCGCCAATGATGCAATTGGGCGATTTTTACAAAGAACATTTGAATGAGACAAAAATTGATCAACTGATTGATGATTGTAAAAACAATACAATACTATTACACGATAAATAATATGTCACAAAAAATATTATTAGACAAAATAAACGTTCCTGGAATTAGAACTTTTGAAGTATATCGTGCTAACGGCGGATATGCATCAGTAGAAAAAGCATTAAAAACCTTAACCCCTGACGAAGTAGTTGAAGAAGTAAAAACTTCTGGATTGCGTGGTCGTGGTGGAGCCGGCTTTCCTGCAGGAATGAAATGGAGTTTTATTGATAAAAAATCAGGAAAACCGAGACATTTGGTTTGCAATGCAGACGAATCTGAACCTGGAACATTCAAAGATCGCTATTTGATGGAATTTATTCCACACTTATTGATTGAAGGAATGATAACTTCCAGTTATGCATTGGGTGCTAATCGTTCTTACATCTACATTCGTGGTGAATATATGTGGGTGTATAAAATATTAGAAAGAGCCATTAACGAAGCAAAAGCTGCTGGTTTTCTGGGCAAAAATATATTAGGTTCTGGTTTTGATTTAGAACTTTATGTTCACTGTGGTGCAGGTGCATACATCTGTGGTGAAGAAACGGCACTGATTGAATCCTTAGAAGGAAAACGTGGAAACCCACGTATTAAACCACCGTTTCCCGCTGTTTCGGGACTTTGGGCAAATCCAACTGTAGTCAATAATGTTGAAACTATTGCTGCTGTGCCTTGGATAGTAAACAATTCTGGTGCTGAATATGCAAAAATTGGAATTGGTCGTTCTACAGGAACCAAATTAATTTCTGCCTCAGGACACATCAAAAATCCAGGCGTTTACGAAATAGAATTGGGATTATCCGTTTACGAATTCATGAATTCTGACGAATATCTTGGCGGAATGAGTTCTGATAGACCTTTGAAAGCCTTTGTTCCAGGAGGAAGTTCTGTTCCCGTTTTACCCGCTAATTTAATTTATAAAACAGCAGCCGGCGAAGACCGTTTAATGTCCTACGAATCCTTAAGTGATGGTGGTTTTGCTACTGGATCTATGTTGGGTTCTGGAGGTTTTATTGTATACAATGATACCTCTTGTATTGTTCGTAATACCTGGAATTTTTCCCGTTTTTATCACCATGAAAGTTGCGGACAATGTACTCCTTGTAGAGAAGGTACAGGGTGGATGGAAAAAGTATTGCATCGAATTGAAAACGGACACGGTCGCGAAGAAGATATCGATTTGCTTTTGAGCATTCAAAGTAAAATAGAAGGAAATACAATTTGTCCTCTTGGTGACGCTGCGGCTTGGCCAGTAGCAGCTGCAATTAGACACTTTAGAGATGAGTTTGAATACCACATCCGTTTCCCAGAAAAAATAAAACATAGAGACCATTTTGTGAATGAACCTTTTGAAAAGGTGAAGCATTTAGTAACAAAACAAGAAATATAAGTCAAAAGTTAAAAAGTCATAAAGTCTTAAAGTCAACGAATATAAATTCTTTTGACTTTCGATTTTCAACATTAAGACCAAAATAATGAAAGTAACAATAGACGGTCAGTCAATAGAAGTAGCACCAGGAACAACAATCCTGCAAGCAGCGCGTATGATTGGTGGAGAAGTAGTTCCGCCAGCGATGTGCTATTATTCTAAACTAAAAGGGAGCGGTGGAAAATGCCGTTGTTGTTTAGTAGAAGTTGCCAAAGGAAGTGAAGCCGATCCAAGACCAATGCCAAAATTAATGGCTTCTTGTGTAACGGGTTGTATGGACGGAATGGAAGTAAACAGTAAATCTTCTGAAAGAGTTACCGAAGCAAGAAAATCAGTAACCGAATTTTTATTGATTAACCATCCTTTGGATTGCCCTATCTGTGACCAAGCTGGCGAATGTGATTTACAAAACTTAAGTTTTGAGCACGGAAAATCCCAAACACGTTATATAGAAGAAAAAAGAACATTTGAACCTGAAAATATTGGTCCCAATATTCAATTGCACATGAACCGTTGTATTTTATGCCAACGATGTGTACAGGTCGCTGATCAATTGACCGATGATAGAGTTCATGGTGTTATGGATCGTGGCGATCATGCTAATATTTCGACTTGTATCTCTAAAGCGATTGACAATGAATTTTCAGGAAATATGATTGACGTTTGTCCTGTAGGAGCATTGACGGATAAAACATTTAGATTCAAATCGAGAGTTTGGTTTAACAAACCTTATAATGCTCATAGAGATTGTGATAAATGTTGCGGTAAAACAACAGTTTGGATGTTTGGTGGTGAAATACAACGGGTAACAGGTCGTAAAGATGAGTACCATGAAGTAGAAGAATTTATCTGTAATGGTTGTCGCTTTGATCATAAAAATGTTGAAGATTGGACCATTGAAGGTCCAAGAGCCTTTGAGAAAGATTCTGTTATCAATCAGAATAAATACAATCATAAATTAGAAAAAGTTGAAATCGCTACCGAGAAAAACATTCTTTTGGGTAGAGATGAAGACCGTAAAAAAATTAGTATGGCTGAAATTCCATTGAATCCTAACGACCAAACTTGTTAAAAAATGGATAGTACGTTTATCATTGAAAAAAGTGTTGTTATCATTGTAGTATTTGCTGTTACTATGATTATGGCCATGTACTCTACTTGGGCAGAACGAAAAGTAGCTGCTTTTTTGCAAGACCGTGTTGGTCCTAACCGAGCTGGATGGGGTGGATTATTACAACCGCTTGCTGATGGTTTAAAATTATTCTCGAAAGAAGAATTTGAGCCAAATACACCCAATAGATTTTTGTTTTTTGTTGGACCCGCAATAGCCATGAGTACTGCATTAATGACAAGTGCGGTAATTCCTTGGGGCGATCGATTGCATTTGTTTGGTCGTGATATTTTATTGCAGGCCACCGATTTGAACATTGGCTTATTGTACTTCTTTGGTGTTGTTTCTGTAGGTGTTTATGGAATTATGATTGGTGGTTGGGCATCGAATAATAAGTTCTCATTGATGGGAGCGGTTCGTGCCGCATCACAAATGGTTTCTTATGAGGTAGCGATGGGATTATCAATGATTGCGTTATTGATGATGACTGGAACTTTGAGTTTAAGAGAAATTTCGGCACAACAAGCAGGAATGAATTGGAATGTATTTTATCAGCCGTTGTCTTTTTTAATCTTTTTGATTTGTGCTTTTGCAGAAACGAACAGAACGCCTTTTGACTTAGCGGAATGCGAGAGCGAATTAATTGGAGGATACCATACGGAATATTCATCGATGAAAATGGGATTTTATTTGTTTGCTGAATATGCAAATATGTTTATTTCTTCTACCATTTTAGCGATTTTGTTCTTTGGGGGCTATAATTATCCCGGAATGAGTTGGGTTGTTGAAAACGTTGGGGTGAATATTGGGAATATCATTGGAATTATTGTTTTATTTGCAAAAATTTGTGGGTTCATCTTTTTCTATATGTGGATTCGTTGGACGATTCCAAGATTCAGATACGATCAATTGATGCATTTGGGATGGAGAATATTGATTCCGCTTTCGATAGCGAATATTATTATTACAGGAATTGTGATTTTAAGAAGTGATATTGCTGCTTATTTTGGGTTTTAGGTTCGAAATAATAAGTTGTTGATGAAATTTAAAGACATCATTAGGAATTGAATCTTTGCACTAAAATAACTATTCTAATTATTAGAATACTTGTAAAAATGAGATGCTTTAGTCAAATGAATTGAATTTTAAATAAGATTGTAAAAGCAAGATTAGATAAAACGCAGCGTTGTTCTTCGATTATTTTGTGAATTAATTGACAATAAAGAAAATACGATCAGAAGAACAGAAATTGGTTATAAAAACAGAATGTATTAAATACGAAAAAGCCCTAGCCCTGATAGTAGTGAAAATCCTTTTATGCCGGGGTTCGGCATAAAAGATTGTAACGGATAGCAGGATTAGCTTCAAATAAAAAAATAAAATGTCAATAGAAACAATATCATTATCGGGTAGAAAAAAGATGGTCTCGAACAAGGAGATGACTTTTTTGGAACGCATGTATCTTGTAGCGATTGTGAAAGGTTTGATGATTACTATCAAGCACTTTTTTACGAAAAAAGCAACCATTCAATATCCTGAACAAGTACGGGAGATGAGTCCTGTATACCGTGGACAACACATGTTGAAACGGGACGAGCAAGGGCGTGAAAACTGTACGGCTTGCGGATTGTGTGCTTTGTCCTGTCCGGCAGAAGCGATTACGATGAAAGCGGCGGAACGTAGAGGGGATGAAAAGCATTTGTACAGAGAAGAAAAATATGCCGAAATATATGAAATCAATATGTTGCGTTGTATTTTTTGTGGATTGTGCGAGGAAGCTTGTCCGAAAGATGCCATTTATTTGACTACATCAAAAGTATTAGTTCCTTCGAGTTATGAGCGGGAAGATTTTATTTTTGGAAAAGATAAATTGGTTATGCCTCTGGATGTGGCTATGCAAAATGCTCAACTTAAAAACGCGAACTAATGTCTATATTTCTTATTCTTTTTTGCGTATTATCCGCAATAACAATAGCAACAGCTTTTTTGACAGTTTTCAGTCGAAATCCTATTCATAGTGCTATCTACTTAGTGATTTGTTTCTTTTCGATTGCGGGACATTATTTATTATTGAATGCACAGTTTTTGGCAATTGTTCATGTAATTGTTTATTCGGGTGCGATAATGATTTTGTTCTTATTTACGATAATGTTGATGAATCTTAACAAAGAAAATGAAGTACACAAACCAAGAATCACGCGATTGGGGGCTATTGTCTCTTTTTGTTTAATCTGTTTGGTTTTGATTGCTATTTTTATTAATTCGAAACCAATTGTTGGGGAGTATATTGCTACGGGTGAAGATTTTCAATCGATTAAAGTATTAGGCAAAATACTATTGAATGAATATATGGTTCCTTTCGAATTTGCATCGATATTGCTTTTGGTTGCAATGATTGGTACAGTTCTATTGTCTAAAAAAGAAAAATTGCAGAAATAACATGAATAATATTTTAAATCAAATTGGTATAGAAAATTATATCTTCCTGAGTGTGATCCTTTTTTGTATTGGGATATTTGGGGTTTTATACAGACGAAATGCAATTATCGTATTTATGTCTATTGAAATCATGTTGAATGCGGTGAACTTGCTGTTTGTTGCTTTTTCAACATATCATCAAGATGCACAAGGGCAGGTTTTTGTATTTTTCTCGATGGCTGTTGCGGCGGCAGAAGTAGCTGTTGGATTGGCCATTTTAGTATCGATATTCAGAAATTCAGGTTCAATTAGTATCGATAATTTAAAAAACTTAAAAGGATAAATGGAAATGAATACCAATATAGCTTTAGTTTTAGTTCTTGCTCCTTTTTTAGGATTTTTGACCAATGTTTTCTTTGGCAAAAGCCTTGGAAAATCGGTTTCTGGAATTATAGGAACCCTTTCGGTGGTGGTTTCTTTTGCTGCGACTTTATATTTCTTCGGAGATATTTCTGCAAGTCCTGCGGGAATACATATTTCTTTATTCGAATGGATTCAAATCAGTAATTTCAAATTGGACTTTGGATTCCTTTTAGACCAATTGTCAATTTTGTGGTTGCTTTTTGTAACGGGAATCGGGTCTTTGATTCATTTATATTCTATTAGTTACATGCACGATGATGAGAATATGCACAAGTTTTTTGCGTATTTGAATCTGTTTGTGTTTTTCATGATTACTTTGGTTATCGGTAGTAATTTATTAGTGATGTTCATAGGTTGGGAAGGCGTTGGTCTTTGTTCTTATCTATTGATTGGATTTTGGTATAAAAACCAAGAGTTTAATGATGCCGCTAAAAAAGCTTTTATCATGAACCGAATTGGGGATTTAGGCTTGTTAATTGGAATCTTTATTTTGGGTAATCTGTTTTCAACTTTGGATTACACTACTTTAAAAACAGTGATTACAAATGCAACTGATGTTAATATGTATTGGCTTTCAATTGCTGCTTTTGCATTATTTGTAGGAGCTTGTGGAAAATCAGCACAAATTCCATTATACACTTGGTTACCCGATGCAATGGCAGGACCTACACCTGTTTCTGCATTGATTCACGCGGCTACGAT
>CANEXR010000068.1 GCA_947443815.1 Flavobacteriaceae bacterium
ACGCTTGTTAAGAAAATTTTGTTTCCTGCCATGCAAAAAAAATTAGATAATGCTGGTGAAAAAGCAGGGCAATTTAGCGAACTCGCTGGCTCTTTCTCTCAAATAAAACACATTGAATATGTAGATCAAAACCCTATTGGCAGAAGCTCTCGCTCTAATCCCGTGACTTATATAAAGGCATATGATGATATTCGAGAATTGTATGCCAAGGAAAAACTTTCAAAAGTTAGAGGCTACCAAGCCAAACATTTTTCGTTTAATGTAGATGGAGGAAGATGTGAAACCTGCAAAGGAGAAGGTGCCATTAATGTAGAAATGGTTTTCATGGCTGATGTGCAATTACCTTGTGAAACTTGCAATGGAAAACGATTCAAGAAAGAAGTGCTCGAGATCCATTTTGAAGGCAAAAACATTCATGATATCCTTACGATGACTATCGACGATTCGATACAGTTTTTTAAAAACAGCAAACAAAACAAGATTACTCAAAAACTACAGCCGCTACAAGATGTTGGATTAGGGTATGTACAATTAGGACAATCGTCTTCAACCTTATCTGGTGGAGAAGCACAACGTATTAAATTGGCGTCATTTCTTGTAAAAGGAGCTACAAAAGACAAAGCCTTATTTGTATTTGATGAACCTACAACAGGATTGCATTTTCACGATATCAAAAAATTATTAGCTTCATTTGATGCTCTTATAGAAAAAGGGCATTCTATAATTGTCATCGAACATAATCTGGATTTGATAAAATGTGCAGATTGGATTATAGATCTTGGACCCGAAGGTGGAGAGAATGGAGGACGATTATTAGCTGAAGGAACTCCTGAAGAAATTGTAAAAATAAAACAATCAGTAACTGCTAAATACCTAAAGGAAAAACTATAAAAATTTAACCCATGTAGCAGTTTTCTTGAAACACATTGCCATCCTCATCTAAAGCAACTAGTATTTTTTTGGCTCTAGAAACATAACTTAAATATATCCAAGCTACTGACCAAAGCCCGAGAGTGATACAGAAAATAAAAAAATTCAATGGGTGATTGACCCGTTTTCCTTCTTTTGATAAAATAGCAAAGGGTAACTTATCGTTTCTTTCTTCTAAGGTAAATCCTTCACGAATTTTAGTGGCAATTGAATTTGAAAAATTTTTAAAATTTTCTTCATTCTTAACTTGACTCCTTTTCATAATCATTATATTTTAATTTGTTAGCTTCTATCCTTCGAAGATTTTATTTAAAAATACATCAACAAAAATATACAAAAAAAAAGGTTCTTACCATACCCACTTTTAGTGATTTTCGACTAAACACCTTATAATCATCTTTGATTTTCCATTTAAATTATTCGAAATCTTTTTTAAAAAATTGTTTATTTACTTAAAAAAATCGAATGATGGGGGCCTCCTATTGAATAAAATACCCTAATAGAACAAACTACTCCTTATTTTTTATTTTAAAAAAGGGAGCTTCATAATCTTTATCTAAATAATGTTCTGGTATTGTAGTTTGATTTCCATCACGGAGCGCTTTATAATGTGGGGACATAATTTCAATTCCATCTTCATTAAAACAATCCTGAATATTTTGATGCAATAACGAATAAATCAAAGGTTGCTTAGTTGCTGATTTTGTATAAGCATTGATTTCATAAGAAACATAAAAATCATCTAAGCTAGTTTGCAATACAAAAGGCGTTGGCTCTTTTAGTAATAAATCAGTTCTTAAAGCAGCATTAATTAGTGCCTTATGAATTTTAGTCCAAGGAACATCATATCCAATTGTAACAGTTGTATGTATAACTAATCCATTTGTGGTACTTTTTGTATTTGCCGAAAAATTAGTTGACGTACTCGATAAAACAGTAGCATTAGGTATCGTAATATCTTCCATTTTCGGAGTTCTAACTCGAGTTACCAAAGCTGTTTTTTCAATCACCTCACCGCTTACTTCTCCGATTTTTATAAAATCTCCAATTTTAAAAGGACGCATATAGGTAATTACTAAGCCTGCAACCATATTAGCAATTGCATTAGAAGAGCCTATAGAAAACAAAACCCCAACAAATACGGTAACTCCCTTAAAAATAGGAGAATTGGATCCTGGTAAATACGGAAAAATAATGACCAACATAAAAGCATACAATAAGACTTTGACGATATTAAATGTTGGTTTCGCCCAATCACTATAGAATCCATCAATGTTTATCTTTTCGTTTTGGATTTCATCTACAAAATATTTTATGATTTTTAGTAAATACCTAAAAAGTAGTACGATAACAGCAATTGAAAATAAATTAGGTAAAAAATTCACAAAACCCATTAAAGCCATTTTTGCAGGTTTCAAAATCCAATTTAAAAGTGTAGTTGTATATACTTCTGTCGATGGAAAAACACTAAAAAGTAATGGTAGCGACAAATAAACAATCAAAATTAAAATCCCAGTCCGAATAAAAACAAATAACTTAAGAACAATCTGAAGTTGTTGACTAGAGGATAAAACATGAAAATTATTGAATTTATATCCCTTAAAAAAACGTTCGTCATGCCGAATTAAAAAATATTTCAATCTGCGAAACAATTTATTAATGACAAAAAGAACAAAACCAATTAATACAATGAATAGTAATTCTAATCCTATCCTTTTCCCCCATTCAAGATACGAACTGTTTTCTTTATGAAAAAGAATCGTTTGTTTAATGACATTTAAATCTTTTTTAGCCAAATCAATATTTTTCATCCCAACAGTTTCAGCATCTTTGTTTAAAATTGACATGATTACAAAATCATTTTTATAAATAATATCAAAACTAATGTCAGTTTCACTAATTTTTAATGAATCTGGACTAAAAAAAGGATCTTCATAGAGTTGAATAATTCTTTCTGATATGGCTTTGGCTCTATTTTGAGGTGTAAAAGAACCTATTTTATTATGTACAAAAAACAAGGTGTCTCTGAATGGTACAACCGGAAAAGCTTTGGAACTATTTATTTTAGGAACCGAATCATTAGGATAAATAGATGTTGTGGTATCTTTCGGATTAACACTTGGTTTTACTTGTGCAGTACCTACTAATGAAGAAAGAAAAAAGAGAAAGAAAAGACGTAAAATTAAATTCATATTTGTAAGTTTTATGACAATTCTTAAACGTTCAAAAAATAACAATCGAATTTTTTGTTAAAATAACACGATTATTCACTAACAAATATAAAAAACAAAACAATGCAATTATTATGCATGTCCATTTTTTCTAATTAAAAAACTAGTCTTTATATTTTAATTTTCAACTTCCTCAGTACTGTATCCAAAGCTTGATTTATTTCTGGAGAAATTACAAATTTATAATTGATATATATATAGAGAATAGTAACCAAAACGGATTTCATTCCAATGGCAACAATTGGATGAAAGGGAAATTGCCAAAAATAAAACAACAAAAATAAAAATGCCGTAATGGCTATAGAATAAAACGTTTGATTTGTAAAAGGATACAAATGCAATCGTTTTACCACAAAAAGTAATTTAGCAATACTATATAAAGTTATCGATAATAAAGTAGCAAATGCCGAACCCGTAATCCCGTATAAAGGAATAAAAATCCAGTTTAGTCCAAAGGCTACCAAAACCAATAAAACTCCTAAAAGTAAAACCGCTCTATAGTATTTTGGATTAAAAATAATTGCATTATTATTCCCTAAAATCAAATCAAAATATTTAGATAAACCAATCATAAATACCACTGGAATACCACCTCTGTAGTCTTGAGGAACTAATTCATACAACTGATTAATATTAACAAAAATGCACAACATTACAAATCCTCCCACTAATTGAAGATTAATGGAGGTCTTTTTATACAAAGCATTTAATTCATCATGTTTATTTTCATGCATTAATTTAGCAGTTATTGGGTATACAATTTGATGCATGGCACGGCTCGGAACTGATATAACTAATGCAATATAAGTAGCAACTGAATAGTAAGCAATATTTTCAATTTTCATATATTGATTCAACATGATTTTATCCCCATCCAAAAGTAAATTAGCGACACTACCTGACAAAATAATATAAAAAGTATACTCTAATATTGCTTTTGTGTTTTTAGGAATTGTAAATTGGAAATCCGGTTTTTTTATATAAAATGCATAAAACATAGTGACCAAAAAAGCAATGAAATAAATTGCCGCAGTGATGTAAACAAATTCAATTAGCGTCATCCAATGAAAATAAAGTCCCACTAATGCTATCGATGAAAATAAACGCAGTCCAACTTCCTTTATGAAATTTCCAAAAACGGAATGCATGTGTACCCTTGCCCACGCATAAAAAATTTCAAAATAAGACATACAAAGACCTATGAAAGGAATCAATAACACATATTCTTTTACAACTGGATTTTTCTTGGATATAAAAAAAGTAATATCATCATAAAAAAATAAAGCAATCAACAAGATTGGGATACAAATTAATAGCGGAAAAAGTACCGTAAAGGATAAAAACTGAGCTCTTTCCTCCTCTGTTTTGTATTGTGAATAAAATTTGACAAGACTGTTTTGCATACCAATAGCAAACAAAGGCATAATAACGTTAGCTGCAGAAAGAATGTAATTTGTTAGCGCATAATAAGTAGCTCCTAAAAAAACAGGGTAAAGATAAATTGTATTTACTGCTCCAATTCCAAAACCAAAATAAGTAATTATTGTATTCTTTAAAGATTGATTTAATACGATTCCCATTGTAGGATTTTAAAGTTATGATACTAAGAATTACCTGTTTTATTTAATTAATTGAGCCAATTCTTTGGTTAGATTTTTTCTGGAATACTGTTGTAAACTTACTGCGTTTGCTTGTAGTTTCCCTTCTAGATATTCATTATAAAAGCCCAAAATTACACTTTTTAGTTTCACTTTCTCAGAATATTCAAAGAATACTCCAGTATTAGTCCTAGTAATGATTTCAGAAAAATCAGAATCTTTGGGTCCAATAGCGATAATTGGTCTGTTAGAAACCATATATTCAAATAATTTCCCTGGAATAATACTCTTGGTATCTTCAGAATCAATTTCTATAAGTAATAAAATTTGCGACTTTCTCTGATGTGCAATTGCTTCTTTATGTGACACATAACCTAAATTATTCAAATATGAATTCAATTTAAATAGCGCTATGGTTTCTAAAACTTCTTGACTCACAGCACCAATTAATTTTATTTCCAAATGTATTTTGAAATCTGGAATTTCATCGATTAATTCCACCAAACTTTCCCATAAAATCAATGGATTTCTTTCTGAAAGAAACGAACCAATATGCGCCAAACTAAATTTCGAGTCCAAAGTCTGTTTTTCAACTTCTTCTGTATCATATCCATTGGTTATAACAGCAATTGGTTTGTTGGTGATGGCTTGAAACTCAGTTTTAGTTGTTTTACTAGTTACAATAATTGTATCAGCAGTATTCAAAACCAAATGCTCTAATTTTTTGTGTTTTTTGGCTGCATAATCTGACAATCGCAATGATTTATGATATCCGATAGTCGTCCAAGGATCTCGAAAATCAGCAAACCACTTTATATTCAATTTTGATTTTAATGCTAATCCAATAAGGTGCAAACTGTGAGGTGGTCCTGAGGTAATAATGGTATCAATATTATTCTCTACAATATATTTTTCTAAATAGGATACAGATGGTTTTACCCAAAAAACACGAGCATCTGGAATAAATAAATTGCCTCTAATCCAAAGGAATAATTTATCTAAAAAAGATTGTTTTTTTTGATTTGGAATAATACCTGAACTGATTTTTTTTGTTTTATTTTTCGAAAGAAAAGAAGCCAATTGATACGGTTCAAAAATGGGTTGTTTTAGAACAATTGCTTTGTCCAAAACTTCATTCACTAACTTTTCATCTACAATTGGATAAGTGGGATTCTCAGGAATATAAACGATAGGCTGAATTCCAAAATCAGGTAAGTATTTAACAAATTTTAACCAACGTTGTACACCTGGACCTCCAGCTGGTGGCCAATAGTAGGTAATTATTAAGAGTTTCTTTGGTTCCAAGTTTAAAGTTTAGAAGTTTAAGGTTTAGAAGTTTAACTTACAACTTCTGAAGTTGAAGATTGGCAATCAACAATCTTTACTCATTTTTTTATTTATTTTTACCAATTCTTCAATATCTAAAATATCTTTAGGTCTGTTGTAGCTTTTTTAGCTTTTATCAAATTATCATAATCTAAAAAGTACACTGAAATTTCTTTCAAGATAACAATAGTAGAATTTTGTAACAAACTGTCAAATTTTTCATTTTCTAATCCTTTTATAGAAGTCATAACAACTAATCTCAAGCCGAAAAAATAGTAAAATCTGTAAATCAAGTAATGGTTAGATTACCGACATTATTTTTGTTGAGTTTTTCTTTTTATCTATAGATTTCATAATTAAATGTACCATTTTAGAAAGGTATTTTCATTAATCTTTTATTATGCATTCCCTTCTCCTTGTTTCTTTTTTTGCTCAAAATAAATCCCACCAATTAAAAGTAATAGCATTCCAACTGAACTAAAAAGTGCTATTATACTTCCTGTTTTTATAACTTGTGGTTCGAATTTAAATTCAATTGTATGTTTTCCTGCAGGAACAATCAGTGCCCTAAGCGTAAAATCTACTCGCATGTGGGGAGTTGCTTTTCCGTCAATGTATGCATTCCAACCTTTTCCATAATAAATTTCAGAGAAAACAGCTACTCCTTCATTACTATTGTTCGAAGAATATTTTAAATCATTGGGTTTATAAGCATTCAAAGTTATTGTAGCCAAACTATCTTTGGCGAAAGCCTGATTTTTAATTTCAAATTCTTTTTGATTGACAACTGCTACTTTTTTAGAATCCAAACTATCCAATGCTTTCATTTCTTCGTCGGCAGAATTGACCAATTTTAATTGACTTACAAACCAAGCATTTCCATTATTATTTGGGTTTTGAGTTGGAATAGAATTACCTGCAGAATCTTTTTGAATCACATACTTAACATTCAACATATTAAGAACTTCCATATTGTTTTTGGCAATTTGGTAATCAATTAATTGCTGCATTCTTTGAGGTCTTACAGCACTATAACCGCCAATTGATTTATGGAAATACGAAGTTCTTGCACCTAATAAATCACCAACTTCAAAAACTCTATAATTAGAGGTGTCCTTTAGGATTTGCGCATCTGCTGGTGTTTGCTGAAAAGGGACTTCAACTACTCTTCCGCTAACAAAATCTTTATTGGAAACATATTTTTTATCCACAAAGAATAAATCTAAAATCATTAAAATACCTACTAAAATTACAGTAGTAGTCTGAGCAAATTTATTTTTTATAAACAACCATAAAGCACCTGCTGTAAGCAAAATAAAGAAACCAGAACGCAATAAATCTGCTGCATACAAGCTTTTTCGATCTTCTTTTAAAGCATCAATAAATCCAATTCCAAAAGTTTTATCCTGACCTTGACTGAACATTTGCAATAATTGTGCATCCATTTGTCCAACAAAATCGAACGTATTTCTAATTAAAAATAACCCTATAAGTAATCCGAAAACTGTTGCAGAAGCTTTCCATAAACTAGACCATTGTTTTTCTTTTTCTTGGGTAAAAAACGATTGTAATCCCATTACAGCTAAAACTGGAATACACAGTTCTAGGATTACTTGTATCGAAGAAACGGCTCTAAACTTATCATACATTGGCACAAAATCAATGAAGAAATCTGTTACAATAGAAACGTTTTTTCCCCAGGATAATACCAATGAAAATAAAGCGCCAACAAGAAAAATATATTTAATTTTTCTTTTATCATGATACAATCCAAGAATACTTAAAAAGAAAATAACAGCCCCAATATAAGCAGGTGCTGCAACTATGGGTTGTTGTCCCCAATAAGTAGATCCGTAATTTTCTGTAAATTGTTTGGCTTGGTCTGCAGAGGCGCCATACTGTAACATGTGCTTATAAACACTTGAATCTTCATTCAGTTTTTCGCTATTTCCTCCTCCAAAAAGACGTGGGGCAATAAGGTTGAAACTTTCCGCAACTCCATAACTGTATTCGGTAATATAATCACGAGTCATAGCGCTATTGCTTGTCTTTTTTGACCCATCAGCATTAAAAGTTAATTCGCTTTTGCCTCGAATACTAAAGTTAGTATACTCGGCAGTAGCCAATAAATTAGTTGCATTAACACCTAAAGCAAAAATTCCAGCAAATGCTAAAACGCCAAAAGAAGACAACAGCGGTTTATATTCCTTCTCCTTTACAGCATTATAAATAAAATAACCTGAAAGGATTATTAATAAAAGTAACAAATAATACGTCATTTGAAAATGGTTCGCATTAATTTCCAATGCAACCGCGAACATGGTAATTAGTCCACCCCAAATATATTTTTTCTGAAAAACAAGAATAAAACCAGCAATAACAAGAGGCATATACCCAATAGCATGTGCTTTTGCATTATGTCCAACTCCTAATATAACAATCAAATAAGTCGACAACCCAAAAGCAATAGCGCCAAAAAAAGCTTTTAGCGGATCCATTTTTAAAACTAATAATAAGCCATAAAACCCAAGAAAGTATAAAAATAGATAATCAGCTGGGCGAGGCAAAAATCGTAGCGCATCATCAATCGCACCTATATAATCATGTGGGTATTTAGCTCCTAATTGATAGGTTGGCATTCCTCCAAAAGCAGAATTTGTCCAATAAGGTTCTACATGCTCAGTAGCTCTAAAATCATTTTGTTCTTTGGCCATTCCAGTAAATTGGACAATATCGGATTGGAAAATTTTTTTTCCTTGCAATACAGGATAAAAATAAATAAGAGAAATGAGAACAAAACCAAATATGGCTAATGCGTGCGGGTAGAACTTATTAAGTATTTTCAATTTAAAAAGGTTTGGTTTAGGATATAAAAGTTGCTATTTACGGCAAATTTAATCTATTTCTTCGTAATCCACATAATCACCAACTTTTTTGGTTTCGCGGGGATTTTTGGTAGTGGAAGTATTATAAATTACTTCTTCTTTGCTTTGTGTTTTTTTCCATGAATTATCTTGTGAATAGTGCTGCTGTTGTTGGAAATTTTGGCCTGCTTTCTCCACAACTTTTTTAACCAATAAAGGCAAGAATAACTTAGCTAAGAATTTAAAAATATAATAGAAAGCAAGAATATAAAATATAGTTTCTATAAAACCTGTAAAAGAAGCTGTTTGCATAATCAAATATTTTTTACAAAATTAACAAATCCAACATTCAAAATTAAAATATCATTCTTAAATAAATAATAAAATATAGTACATTTGAAATGCGTTATTACTTTTCAACCCCAAAAAAAATAATATGTCCAAAATCAAAATTATATTTTATGCTGTTTTTTGCATGATTCCTTTTATAAATTACAGCCAGCATACTGATCAAATTAACTCTAACAGGCCCGGTGAAACCATGTCTGCATTTGCTGTTGGAAAGAAAGTAATACAAATAGAAACTGGTATTTATGGCATTACTGAAAATCACAATGTACTGAACTATGATGCTAATGGTTTTGGATTGGATTTTACATTACGATATGGCCTGTTTTTAGAAAAATTAGAACTTATAGCCGATTTGCAATACCAAAACGAAAAATTCACTACTTTATTTAGCAGTACCAACAGATCGGCACTAAAGCAAACCGTTTTAGGAGCTAAATACCTTATTTATGATCCATTTAAAAACTACGAGAAAAAAGTAAACCTTTACAGCTGGAAAGCCAACCGAAAAGTAGATTGGCATCAGTTCATTCCTGCCGTTTCTGTATTTGCAGGTGCTAATCTTACTTTTTCAGACAATCCTTATTCCTTTTCACCCAAATCGAGTATTTCACCAAAAATCATGTTGATTACCCAAAATCATTTTGGTAATGGAACTTGGGTTTTTGTTACCAACATTATTGCCGATTATATAACAACCGATTATCCAAGTTATGGTTATGTGTTAACACTAACAAAAGGATTCAATAATAAATGGTCTGGTTTTATAGAAAACCAAGGATATAAAAGTGATTTTTACAGTGATGCCATTTTTCGTGGAGGTGCTGCTTATTTATTAAATAAAGACATGCAAATTGATGCGTCTATAAGTACTAGCCTCAAAAATACACCCTCTATACTTTATGGCGGATTCGGGTTTTCTTGGCGTTATGATGCTAATTACAAAGAAGTTAGAATGAGTATTGACACTAAAGATTCCGATAAAAAGGGTGCAAAAAACGAAAAAAAGAAAAAACGCAAAGACGAAGTAGAAACGACACCTAATAAAATACAATGATTACAATACAAGAAGCAAAAACAAAAAAAGAATTAACGGATTATATCAAATTTCCATTTTCATTATACAAAAATAATAAATATTGGGTGCCACCAATCATTGCAGATGAATTAGAAACTTTTGATAAAACTAAAAATCCTGCTTTCGAAAATGCCGAAGCCTACTTTTATATCGCCTACAAAAACAACGAAATTGTAGGCAGAATTGCAGCAATCATTAATTGGAGCGAAGTAAACGATCAGCAAAAAAAGAAAGTTCGTTTTGGGTGGTTTGATGTCATAGATGATATTGAAGTAACGAAAGCACTCTTAGAAAAAGTCTATGAATTAGGTCGAAAAAACAATTTAGAGCATGTTGAAGGCCCTATGGGATTTTCTAATCTAGACAAAGTAGGCGTCTTAACAGAAGGTTTTGACCAAATTGGAACCATGATTACTTGGTACAATCATCCATATTATGCCAGTCATTTTGAACAATTGGGTTATCTAAAAGAAAAAGAATATTTAGAAAGCAAATTCCCTTTCGAAAATGTAAAACCAGAGTTTTTTGAAAAGGCAAATGATTTGGTAAAAAGAAGGTACCAATTAAGTCCGTTGAATTTCAAAACTACCAAAGAAGTCATGCCACATGTGGATAAAATGTTTGATTTATTCAATGCATCTTATGCCTCATTATCATCGTTTGTAGCAATTTCAGACATTCAAAAAGAGTATTTTAAGAAAAAATACATTAGTTTCATCAACCCTGAATTTATTAAATTTGTAGAAGACAAAGACCATAACATTGTAGCTTTTAGCATTGTAATGCCCTCTTTTTCTGAGGCGTTACAAAAATCCAAAGGAAAATTATTCCCATTTGGATTCCTGCATTTACTAAAAGCGAAAAACCAAAGTAAGGACATGATTTTCTACTTGATAGGTGTGCATCCCGACTATCAAAACAAAGCGGTGACTGCCATTATTTTCAACGAATATTACCTCACTTTCAAAGAAAAAGGAGTTGTGAATTGTTTCAGAACACCTGAATTAGCAGACAAC
>CANEXR010000069.1 GCA_947443815.1 Flavobacteriaceae bacterium
GCATGGAGGGTGGGGGAGTCGATGTATTAGATCCTTCAACTAGAGTTTTTAAGCACATTAACAATCAAGATACTAAAAATTATTCCGGCCTTACCAGTACTAATATCATAACCGTTTTTATAGATAGTAAGCAGAATATTTGGCTTGGAAGTTGGAATGGCGGTATTTATTTTTTGAAAAAAGGAGCTAAAACATTTGTCAATTTTACTTCAAAAAACACAAGAGGTTTAACATCTGATCAAATTTTTAGTTTTTCGGAGGATTCAAAAGGAATAATTTGGATAGGTTCCTACATGAAAGGACTGCATTACTATGACCCTCTAAAAAAGGAATTTCACCATTGTGATTCACAACCATTTGTTGCTAACAATTTGAACACCGCTAACATCCGAAAAGTTTTAGTAGATTCAAGAAATGAGATATGGGTAGCTACAATAGACGGTTTGTATCAAGTTCATAGAAATCCAAATGCAACTTTCACTGTAATATCAATGAAAAATGCAATGTCCAAAAGTATAAAATCCAATAAAAGCACCAATACGATTTTGTCTTTATATGAATCCAAAAACAAAATTCTCTGGATAGGAACAGCGGGTTCTGGTTTGTTTAGTTATGACGGAAAAAAGAATAAATTAGTTGGGTACACTGATTTTTCAGGCTTCAAAGAAAAATTAGTGGTTGCTATAACCGAATCCCGCGATGGCGCTATCTGGATTAGTGGAAAAACAGGGATAACCAAATTAGACTTAAAAAACAAAAAAGCAGAAAATTTTTCGACTGATGATGGTCTTTTGAGTAATGACTTCAATAATAATGCAGTTTTGAATGACAAAAATGGTGATTTGTATTTTGGAAGTTATGAAGGAGTAAATTATTTCAATCCCAATAAAACGTCAAATAATATAAAGGAACCATTGCTTTATTTAGATGATTTTAAATTATTCAACAAGTCAATTCATCCAAATGAGCCACAATCTCCTTTATCGAAAGTACTATCCGAAACCAAACATATTACACTTCGCTACGACCAATCCGTATTTACTATTGAATATATCGGTCTCAATTATTCCTATCCAAGTACCAATGAATATGCGTATTATCTAGAAGGTTTTGAGAAAAACTGGAATTATGTAGGCAATAAACGCTCGGCAACGTACACCAATTTGGCTCCGGGAAAATATGTTTTCAAAGTTAAGTCGGCAGCACGAGGCGGTATTTGGAATCAGAAACCCTTGCAACTCTATATTGAAATTTTACCACCTTGGTGGAGAACCTCTTTGGCTTATTTTTTCTATATTTTACTTCTTGCAGGAACCTTTTATGCTATTAATAAATATTTTCAAAATCGATTTAAGGAAAAACAAGCCGTTAAGTTTGAAAGAGATAAAGCCATTCAAATAGAAAGATTAAATACTAAAAAGCTTCAGTTTTTTACGAATATCTCTCATGAATTCAGAACGCCTTTGACATTGATTTTAAATCCACTGACTGATATTATCAAAAATAAAAGTCTAGAATTACCTCATGATGTGGTGCATAAACTACAAATCATGCACAAAAGTTCTGATCGCCTTTCAAAACTCATTAATGAATTGATGGATTTCAATAAATTACAGTTCAAGCAGGTTGTTGTGCAGGTGCAAAAAATTGAAGTAGTTAGTTTTACCAAAGACATTATCAGTTATTTTGATGAAGAAGCCTCTAGCCGTGGAATTACATTGGTTTTTGAATCCAACACATCCGAATTGTACGATTGGCTCGACCCAAAAATGGTGGAGAAAATTATTTTTAATATTGTATCCAATGCGTTTAAAGTTACTGCGGATCATGGATTTATAAAAGTGCAACTAAATGCCTCACAAATAACAGAACAGTTCCCGTTGACCACTATTGAAAAAGAAATTCCTTGTTTTGAGATTGCAATATCCGATACTGGTGCAGGTTTAGAAAAAAAAGATATTAAAAGAATATTTGACCGTTTTTATCAAGTAAATAATTTAAGTAAAGCCTATTATGGTAGTACTGGAATTGGATTAGAGGTTGTTCGAGGATTTGTTGAATTGCATAAAGGGAAGATTGAAGTCGAAAGTGAATTAGGAGTCGGCTCAACCTTTACCGTTATTTTTCCGCTTGGAAATGATTTCTTTTCCGAAAATGAAATAGTCAAAGAAACATTCCAAAGAGAAGGAAAAATAACCCCTCATCTTTTGTCTATTCTAAACAAAGAAGAACCTAGCGAACCCATTTCAGAAAAAGTACACACCATTCTTATTGTAGAAGACAATACAGAATTGAGGAATTACTTAAAAAATGAATTAAAAAAAGAGTATAAAGTGCTTGTTGCCGAAAATGGGCAGAAAGGACTAGAGATGGCTTTAGAAAAATCACCAGATATCATTATGACAGATGTGATTATGCCCATTATGAATGGTTTAGACTTGTGTAAAAATATTAAAAAAGACATCAAAACAAGTCATATTCCACTATTGATGTTGTCCGCAAAAGCGATGGTTAAAGACAAGCTAGAAGGAATAGATTCTGGTGCCGATATCTATTTGAGCAAACCTTTTGATATGGATATTTTAAAATCTAGCTTGGCACAACTCCTCACCAGCAGGCAGATTATGTTTAATAAGTTCTATCACGGAATTACTAAAAAAGCTAAAGCCAAAACAACTACAGTTGACAATGAGTTCATTCAGAAAGCATTGAATTTCATCCATGAAAACATCAACGAATCGGATTTGAGTGTCGAAATATTGGCTTCAAAGGTGTTCTTGAGTCGAAGTCAGCTCTATCGAAAAATAAAAACACTTACTGGCGTATCCGTAAATGAGTTTATTAGAAATGTGCGATTGGAAAAAGCAAAAGAATTGATTGCATTAGGTAATGATAACATCAATGAAATTAGCTATAAAGTAGGATTTACTTCGCCTTCTTATTTTACAAAATGTTTTAAGGAAAAATATGGACATCTTCCAACACACAAAAGTGATGATTTGAATGTGTAATTTTCTTTAAAAAAAATAGCAGCTTGAGTTTTATTATTTCAAAATAATCATGCCATTCGTTTCTTGAATCAACAAGGCTTTCGCTTAAAAAATAGGGAGCCGCAGATTTAACGGATAAAACGGATTTTGCACCGATTTTAATTCGTTTTTTGAGATCATTTTTTGGCACATTAAACAAAAATCCGTTCTAATCTGTTAAATCGGTGCCATCCGTGGGCAAATTTTGTGCAGTCCTAAATGTTTAGGGTTAAAGCGGAATCACTTCATTTCCGATCAATTATTAAAAACTTATTTTTTTGGACTTATTTTTTTTAATACCAAATTAAAACCCATTCTTTTATACTAATGTGGTAATGACTTTTTTTTATAAAAAAACAATCATAGCCTGTACATAAAGCCTTTACAGGAAGTTGTTGCAACAAATCTATTAGATTATGCAACATGCGTGCTATAATTTGAGCAACGAACACGGTAGTTTTGAAAAAGTATTCCTTTACATCTGGAATGTATATTTTTCTAAAAATAGAATAAGAGCTCTAGAAAAACACATTCAAGACAAACCTATTTGAAGGCATACTACCATTAAAATCAACTAACCAAAACAAACTTTCATGAAAAAAACATTATTAAAAAAAGTAGTAACGCTAGTTTTAATACTGTCTGGATTTTCCATTTTCGGACAGACAATTAAAGGCAAAGTGGAATCGGCAGGGATGCCTTTACCGGGCGTTAATGTTGCAGTTAAAGGAACTGCTATAAGTACCACAACGGGTTTTGATGGTACTTTTACATTAGACAAAGTGCCACCAAAATCTAAAATTATATTTAGTTTCGTTGGTTTTGAAACAAAAGAGATTGCGGCTGATGGAAAATCAATCGTAAATGTAAGTCTAAAAGAAGACATCAAAACATTAAATGAAGTAGTTGTCATTGGATACGGAACATCAAAAAAGAAAGACATTACAGGAGCAATTTCTTCTATAAAAGCTTCCGAAATTCAAGACAAGCCTTTTACTTCTATAGACCAAGCTCTTGTAGGAAAAGCAGCCGGTGTGAATGTGACTCAAAATTCAGGTACGCCTGGTGGAGGAATCTCGGTTCAAATTAGAGGAATTACGTCTATTAATGGAAACGAACCTTTATATGTTATAGATGGAACTCCAATATTTGCGGATAAGAATAATGATTCTTTTGCATTTAGCGCATTAGGAGGAGGCAGCGGACAAACTAAAAATTCGGCTTTGTCTAGTTTGAATATTGCGGATATTGAATCTATTGATATTTTAAAAGATGCTTCTTCAACAGCAATCTACGGGGCAAATGGGGCAAATGGAGTTGTTTTGATTACCACTAAAAAAGGAAAAAAAGGAAAATCCACGGTTGCTTATGAATCGTATATAGCAACTCAAGAAGCAACAAAATTTGTTGATGTTTTGAACTTACCACAATATGCAAAGTACCAAACAAAAATTTTCGCATTAAATGGTGAGCCTATTCCGTTTCAATATCAAAAACCTGATTTATTAGGTAAGGGTACAAACTGGCAAGACGAACTTTTCAGAACCGCTATGATGTCAAGCCATCAATTGTCATTTTCAGGTGAAAAAGAGGGAACACGATATTATAGTTCTTTAAATTATTTTGATCAGGAAGGAATTGTTCTCAATTCAGATTTCAACAGAATGTCTATGCGATTAAATGTAGATTCGAATGTTAAATCGTGGCTGAAAATTGGAAATAATGTTGCATTGAGTAAGTCGCATCAAAAGGTGGTACGAAACGATGATAGAGGTGGTTTAGTCATGAATACATTGAGACAATCTCCTGAATTACCGGTTAGATATGCAGATGGTTCTTTTGCAGGTCCAATCTCTGGTTTAGGTTCTTCGGCAAATGAAGCAACTAATCCAATTGCTTTGTCTGAATACAATAATGCACAAAACGATAGGTATAAAATCAACGGAAATTTATTTGCTGATTTCACACTTACTAAAGGATTGGTTTTTAGATCCGAATTGGGATACGATTTGAATTTTGCAAAAAGCAGTTCTTTTGCGCCTGCCTATACTTTAGGAAATGTATCGGAACTTTTAAACAAATCATTCAAACAGCAGGATCAAAGCTTTTATTGGAGTATAAAAAATTATTTGACGTATACTAAAACAATAAATGATAAACATAATTTCACTTTTTTATTAGGTCAGGAAGCTCAAGAAAGTCAATGGGAATATTTAAGTGGTTACAGAACGGGGGATTTCTTAAATAATGATTTCACCAACTTAAACTTAGGCGATATAGATACCGCTTTGAATGGAAATGGTTCTGGTAGATGGTCCATGACTTCTTATATTTCGAGATTAAACTATAATTTTTCGGATAGATATTCATTCTCAGCTTCTCTACGAGCTGATGCTTCTTCTAACTTTGGTCCTAATAATAAATGGGGTTATTTTCCATCATTTTCAGGAGGTTGGACTGTGAGTAACGAAAAGTTTTTTGAGCCCATATCAAATACCATAAATTATTTGAAGTTTAGAGTGGGTTACGGTTCGGTAGGAAATCAAAATATTCCAGCCAATAGATACCAAACCATTTTAACTTTAACCCCATCTCCATTTGGAGGTTCCTCTCCAACAATTGATAACTTAGGGAATCCTGATATTAAATGGGAGTCGCTAAAATCTTTCAATGCAGGTCTTGATCTTGAGATGCTTCATAATAGAGTAAAGTTTGGATTTGATTATTATATTAAAAATTCTTCCGATTTCTTAACAAAACAAATCAACGATGAATCCAATCAAAGTGCGCTTAACTACTATTTGAATACGGGTAAAATTGAAACTAAAGGAGTAGAATTGACATTGAATACAAAAAATATCGTAACAGATAATTTTACTTGGGACAGTACTATTATTGTATCAAAATACAATAATGAGTTGACTAGTTTTCAAGGTGCAGGCAAATCTTTATTAGGAAAAGTCCAGTTTGATTTATATACCGTTACCAAAACTACTGAAGGACAACCAGTGGGACAATTTTATGGATATGTTACTGACGGATTGTTTAAAAATGAGGCTGAATTAGCAGCAGGACCTACTCAGGAAACTGGAACAGCGGTTGGTGATATCCGTTTTAAGGATCTTAATGGAGATGGAAAAATTGACGCCAAAGATCAAACAGCTCTAGGAAGTGCCATTCCTGATTTTACCTATTCAATGACGAATAATTTTAAATACAAAAATATCACTTTAGGAATTGTTTTAACAGGAAGTCAAGGAAACGAAATCTACAACTTTACGCGTCATTATACCGATGGTATTTTTCCAGGATTTGGTGACCGATACGCAAATGTAAGTACTGATGTTTTAAATGCGTTTGAAGCAGGTGTAAATGAAAATACGAATGTACCAAGAATTGCACTTACGGATCCCAATGGGAATGGTAGAATTTCGAACCGATTTGTTGAAGATGGTTCTTATCTACGAATTCAAAATGTTTCTTTGAGTTATGATTTACCAAGCAAAATATTCGAAAAATCTATTTTTTCTAATGTACGATTTTATGTAAATGTGCAAAATCTGTACACGTTTACAAAATATTCTGGATTTGATCCTGCTTTAGGAAATTTAGATCAAAATATAACCTTGAGTGGTATTGATTTAGGGAGATACCCTGTTCCAAGAACGACTTCTTTAGGAGTAGATTTAAAATTCTAAAATTTCAATAAAATAGTATTTAACTTAATGATTAATAGTCATTATAATAAAATAATAGTTATGCAAAAACGTTTTAAACTTTTTATGATGGGAATGCTCATACCATTACTGTCTTTGTTTTCTTGTTCAGATGAATTTTTGAATGCTCCATCTGAAAATCAATTAACGCCAAGTGATTTACCAGAAGGAATTACCGCTTTTGATGGAATTGCTGAGAGTTTGTATTTCAAACCTTGGTTTGCTTTTAATGATAAATTCATGATTGCCGTAGGAGATATGTATGCCGGAAATGCGTTTACATTTGATGGAGCTTATGCGCAATTTCTAAATGCTCAGGTAACCTCACAAAACCCAATTTTAACAGAAGGATACGTTTCTTTATTTTCCGTTGTCGATCAATCCAATAATTTAATGAAGTTGGTTGAAGATAGAAAAAGCGAATTACCAGAAGCATCTTATAAAAATGCGATAGCAATATCTCGATTCATGAGAGCCAATGCCTATTTCTATTTGGTGAGAACTTTTGGAGCGGTGCCTATCGTTGATAAAGCAGGATCTGCAGCACAGCCCAAAAGAAATCTTGTAGCAGATGTTTATAAATTTATAAAACTAGATTTAGAATACGCTGTTGCCAATTTACCTGAAACTGCAACAAAAAAAGGGTATGTTAATAAAACAGTAGCTATGGGCGTTCTTGCAAAAGTACATTTAACGCTGGGTGAATATGCTGAATGTGCTAGTTTAACCCAAGCAATTATGGGGAAACAATATTCCTTAATTCAAGAATATGGTAACTTGTTTAGCAGTCCAGAAAATAATAATAGTGCCGAGAGTATGTTTGCGCTACAATGGAAAGCGATTGCTACAGAATGGGGAACTCAAAACACAAATCAAGCCTACATAGTTCCTGGAGGTACTGGAATAACTGGTGGCGGTGACGGATGGGGAGTTTATTTGCCTTCTATTTCATTGCAAGCAGGATTTGAGCCAAAGGATAGCAGAAAAAAGAATACGATCATGACTGATGGTGACTTTTACCCTGAATTGTTAAAAAATCAAGGTGGTTTCAAGTATAAAAAAATACTCTCTTCTACGGGAGCCAATTTCAGAAAGTATATTGTAGGTTCTGCTGCAGAAAGAAACGATGTGTTTTTTATGAGAACATCACAAAACACCATTATACTAAGATACGCTGATATTTTATTAATGCATGCCGAAGCAATTTTGGCTGGAGGCAATGCTACAACAGAAGGATCAGCATTAAAAGCCTTCAACGAAGTAAGAACTAGAGCAGGATTATCAATTAAAACTGTACTTACAAGAGACGAGTTGTTTAATGAAAGACGAATTGAATTTGCACTTGAAGGACAATATTTCTTTGACTTAAAACGTCGCGGTCTGGCGGAAGCAACAGCAATTATTTCAAATCAAGAAGTCGGTTTTTATTCGGATGATGACAGAACCGTTTTAGTTTCCAGAAAGATAACCCCAACAAGCGGTTATTTTGAATTGCCTTTGCCACAATCTGCAATTGATACAAATCCATCATTGTTAGAGCCTCCAGTTCCTTTTAACTTTAATTAATTTTTATATGATGATCAATAAACTAAAATATAGCATTATAATTCTTTTGGTTTTGGCTTCTTTTACAGGATGCCAAAAAGACGATGTAGTTACTGCAAATGTAGACGCAATGGTTTCTGAACCAGGTGATTTACTAAATCAAACTTTTCCACTCAGAAAAATTAGAGTCGAAGGTCAGGGATTGTCTGGATTAAAAAAGATAACTTTGGACAATAAAATAGACATCCCTTTTAATCCTAGCTACAATTCAGATAAAGCGTTTATTTTCACTATCCCTTTTGATGATAAATTAGGAAGTAGATTTGGTGTCCAACCCATCACATTTGAAACTGCAACGGGTTCGGTTACTAAAGATATCGAGATTTTACAACCTAATCCAACTATTGTAAAAACTATTCCAGCAGTGGCAACACCTGGGTTTCCTCTTACAATTGAAGGCACTTGGTTTTATACTATTTCTTCGGTAACGGTAGGAGGGAAAGCAGTAAGTTATACTGTAAATTCATCTTCTTCAATTATTATTGGTTTACCTTTAGACGCAGTTTCTGGTGAAGAATTGGCCATTACAACTCCAGGAGGTACAGTGAAAAAATCAATTGATTTTGAAAAAGTTGTGCTTGTGTGTAATTTTGATGGAGGAGGTTCCAGAGAATCTTGGAGCTCTTATGGGGATGTTGCTTCTTTTAATGCAGGTACTACAGGTGGACCAACAGGTAATTATGCAACCTTAACTTGGGCTGGCTCAACTGCAAATGGCTACAACGGTAGTAGTGCTGGTGGAGGTGCTAGTTTTCTGAGTGCATCAAATACTGATGCAACAAGAGCTTTTATAGATATTGATGTAAGTGCAAATGTTGTAGGAGCACAATTTGCCATTCAATTGAATACTATTGAAGGTATAAATTACGGCTATAATTTCAAAGTAACCGATGTAAATTGGTCTACTAAGACAATAACCTTAGCCGATTTTAAGGATAATTATGGGTTTGGAGGTAATTCAGCTGCAACCTTAGATGCTTCTAAAGTTAATGAAATTAAGGTTGGAATTGCTCAAGGAGATACTCCTAATCCTAGCACAATAAAATACGATAATATTAAAGTTCGTTACAAATAATGTATTGGTTTTGAGTTTAGTCTTTTACTTCAAAAAGGTTGTGGTCAAATGCAACCTTTTTTGTAGTAACGGAATTCATATTACTAAATTAAAAAACAATAAAGACTATTTTTCTTGAATGTATTCTAAAAATATAAAAAAAATGAAATATAACTTTTTACTGATTTTAACTGGCATTATGTTTTTTTTGAATTCGTGTTCAAAAGAGGATAACATCATTGCTGAAACTTTAACTGCTCCCATTGCAAATGCGGCTACTGAGGCAAATGATACTGGCTTTAAAGCCAAATGGGGTTTTGTTTCCACGGCTCAAACGTACCTTTTGGATGTTGCTACCACTGCTGATTTTACTACTTTTGTTCCTAATTACAATGCGAAATCAGTAACTAATTTAAACGAAATTGTAGTAGGCTTAAATAGCGGCACTCTATATTATTACCGAGTTAGAGCTAAAAGAGACTCGCAAATTTCGGGTTATTCTAATATAATTAGTGTTGTTACAACTGGAACAAGTACCGTTCCTGAAGACCCTACTTTTCTAAAAGTTAAGGCCAATAAAGTAGCCAATCCGTTTTTTGTAGGGATGGCTGTAAAGGCCAATCAACTAGGCAGCGGAAGTAAATATGATGCAATTTTAAAAAATGAATTTAGCAGCATTTCGGCAGAATACGAAATGAAAATGAATCCAATTTCAACAGCAAGTGGCGTTTATAATTGGGCGGCCGCAGATAAAATTGTTGCTTACGGAAATGCAAATGGTATCAATGTTCACGGTCATGTCTTGGTATGGCACGGTGCGGTGCCAAATTGGTTAACTAACTTTTCGGGTACTGATGCAGAATTTGCTGCCGAAGTAAAAAAATACATTACAGATGTGGTTACTCATTTTGCAGGAAAAGTAAAATCTTGGGATGTAGTAAACGAAGCAGTAGATGACAATAATGGCAGCTTGAGAAATACTATTTTTCTTCAAAGAATGGGGGCAAACTATATTAAAGATTGCTTTAAATGGGCTAGAGAAGCAGCAAATGCAGCAGGTGACACAAATTTATTATTGTTTTATAATGATTATGCTACTTCGACTAATATTCCGAAACAGAATAAAGTATTTTCAATAATAGATGATTTAAAAGCGAGTAATGGTATTGATGGTATTGGTTTTCAAATGCATAACACCTATTTAAGTCCAACCAAAACTCAAATAGAAACGGATATTAATAGAGCTGTTGCAAAAGGTTTAAAAATTCATATTTCGGAGTTGGATATACAAGTGAATCAATCGAATGACATTACTACTTTTACCAATGAAAGAAGATTAGCTCAAAAAGAAAAATACAAAGAGATTGTCAAAATATACAATGCGCTTCCTGCAGCAAACAAATATGCGTTAACGGTTTGGGGAATGAAGGATAATGAATCTTGGATTCCGTTTAGCACTGATTTAAATCACACAGGAAACGATTGGCCTTTATTGTACGATTCCAATTTTGCTCTAAAAAGTGCCCATACTGGATTTTTAGAAGGCTTGGATTAATCTTTATTAATGCAGTACATTTTGTGCCACAATTACTATGAAAAATGGGATTGTGGCATTTTTTTGGCATATCTCCCTTGTGGTATTTTCGGTTACTTACAGTGGCTTTTTGCAAAAGAGAGATAGATAATGTCGAATTAATATAGGTTCGTTATTAAAAACAATACAAAATCTAAAAGCTTGTTTTCTAGGCAAACCGTTTTCAACTTCTTTGACTATTTTTAAAATCAGACGCTTGTCATAACGATCTTGTTTGTTCTCGCGAGGAGCATAAAATTCTTGTTCTTGGTGTTCCATATACACTGTTTTTATGTATAGCTATTTCAGGACAA
>CANEXR010000070.1 GCA_947443815.1 Flavobacteriaceae bacterium
GACAATGATGGTAATTTTTATTATCTGGGAGCCAATTTCAATTCGGTTTATAAAATCTCGTCAACTGCCACAACTCTTGTTGGTCAAGACAACATTTTGAAAAAAGGCGACATCGGGATTTTGCGTTATTTTAATGGCAAAATTTACCTCATGGCATTGCATTGGTACAACGGCATTCCGGGACAATACCAATCAGCACCTACTCAAATGGATATTTTGGTTCAGGAATAATTTTGAAATAAACCATTAAAAATGAAAATACTAACTTGGTTGCAACCTACTGGAATAACGGTATTAATAACACTATTTTTGATAGCGTTGCATTTTTATATCAATTACAAATTCAGAGTAAAAAACGCAGTCAAGAGAATTTCTTGGATTGCTATTCTTGGAGGTCTAATTGTACCTTACATAACAATGTTTACGTATTTTGAATCTAATGAATTCATCGAAAAATGGTATGGCGAAAACGCAAATCTGGAACACGGATATTATATTTTCAGGTTGTATTATTTGCCTTTTTTGATGGTTGGTTATTTGGCATTTATGTTGGTTCTTGATTATATTATGAAACGAAAATTAATTAAAAAATGAAAAATGTACTTTTAATATTAATACTAATTAGTCTTGTTTCGTGCAAACAGAATCCTACCGAAATGCCAAATAATGGTGCTATTTTTTTGAAAACAGAAATCCAAAACTGGAAAAAACAATTGGTTACAAATGGCGAAGTTGGCAACCCTTGTATTGCTGATACTCAAAAATGGATTCAAGAAAATCCTGAAAGTTATTTTGGTTTGCCAAAACAAATAAACTCAAAATCATTTGATATAAATGGCGATAAAATCAACGATTATTTGCTTTATTTTTCGGTAGGAGAGTCGTGTACCGGCGGTCACGAAGAAGGATCGGATTTTGTGAAACTAATTTATTCTAACGAAAATTTTTTTCTGGAAAATGACAAACTTCGAGAAAAAATAGCCTCAGAAATTACCAATAAATTAATCGAAAAGCATAAAATAGAGATTAAAAAAACAATTTTTTCGATAACCAATTTCAGTACCCAAATTTCGGGAACGTACCAATCTTGGACCAATTCCGATCCGGATTGTTGTGCTAGTATTTCGGGCAATTTCAAGTACAATCCGTTTCGTTTTAAAATAGAAATCACTAAAATCAATTCATTATGAAAAACGCAATTTTATCTTTACTATTAATTTTTGCAATCACAACCAAAGTTATAGCGCAAGAAAAACTGTCAAACACAGAAGTATTTATTCAACTTTTAGAATCTAGAGAAACTGATTTTAAAGATATAATGAAAGAAAAAATGAATAATGCCTCATCAAATCCAGCCGAAGTATCCTATGCTTCCAAAATAGGTTTTGGAGCCGCTAAAGAAAGTGTTAATGTTGATGAAACCAACAAAACGGCTTTTTTTATGAGCTATTTTGATTATAAAAATAATATAATGGAACCAGTAAGATCGGGACCAGTTATTGATGATTTGTTAAAAATAGTAAACTCGCCAACTGTAAATAAAATGTATAAAGTCACTGATATAACTGCTGATAACGGGGATATTATCACACAAGTAAACGACCAGAAAGACAATATGATTATGAGTATGACAACTACAAGTGGCAACAAAGCGTTTTATATCATATTCTTTGGTAAAAGTTTTGACGCTAAATAAAATGAAAATCAAACCAACACTTATCAAAATTAGAAAAACCATTGTAACTCTTTTAGTTATTTTAGTACCTATTTCATTGGGTTTGTGGCTTATGTTTTTCCCTACCGATGACACGTCTTATGAAATGGTTAGACTGCACCGATTTACTTTTATGATTGGGCTTTTACTACTATTTTTTGTGGTCAAATGGACTTTAAAAGTTTATATTTATACTAAAAATGAAGAAGATAAAAACGAATAAAATTTATTCATATGAAAAAAATAATTACATTTTTGGTTTTGGTATTTTGTGTTGCCAATAGTTTTGGGCAAAAAGAAGATTACAAAACAAAATTTAATAGAATAAAAAAAGCAGCTGATAAAGGCGATGCAGTAGCTCAAGATAGTATTGGATATTTATACTTTTCAATTGAAGCAGAAAAAAAAGATCACGAAAAAAACATTAGAAAAGCCTTTGAATATTTTATAAAATCGTCAAATCAAGGCAATACTGATGGTACGTATGACTATTTTTCATTGGGTTCGGCTTACAATGATATCTATAATTTTGGTGTAGATCGAAATGGTTTTAGTGTTTCTTTTTATGACATTAAAAGAAGACTTTTTGAAAATCCAAATTGCCGAAAGTGTCGGCTAGAAGAAGCGCTTGCTTATGTTGATAAAGGACGTTTACCAATTGCTTTAAAAAGAGCATCTGATTTATTATTAGAAAATGCTAAAAAGGACAATTATATTAATTACAGAATAGCAAAAATGTATGCTACTGGATTAGGGGTGCCACAAAATCATACCAAAGCTGTAGAATACTATCTAAAAGTAAATGAAGAAAATACTGTTACTAGCGATGAAATACTGCTGTTAAGATTCCACGAGTTATATATAATAAAATACGCAAAAGAAGAATTAGAAAAT
Source organism: Flavobacteriaceae bacterium (assembly GCA_947443815.1). Classification (GTDB taxonomy): domain Bacteria; phylum Bacteroidota; class Bacteroidia; order Flavobacteriales; family Flavobacteriaceae; genus Flavobacterium. The sequence continues at coordinate 2,609 of CANEXR010000070.1, forward strand.
GAATTAATAGCAATACAAGAGGCTAAAAAGATACTTGAATACAAAACCATTGCCGCAAAAAATGGTGATGTAAACGCACAAGAATTTTTAGGATTAGCCTACTTTAAAGGCATTAATACGGAGATTGACAACAAACAAGCCATAGAGTATCTCACAAAAGCTGTCTCCAAAAATCTAAAAGAATCGCAATATAACCTTGGCTTGGCATATTTATATGGAATTGGAGTAAAACAAGACCAAACTAAAGCAGTCGAATTAATTACCAAAGCCGCCCAACAAGGATTTACAGATGCACAATTAACAATAGGTTTTATGTATTTTAACGGTTCAGATGGTGTAAAAATAGATAGAGTTAAAGGAGGTGATTATTTAGTAAAAGCCTGTAATTTTGGTATTTATGGAGATGATTTAAAAAATGAATTATCATATGAAACTTTTTATGTTGATAAATTCAAAGAGATTGAAAAACTGGCTAAAGACAATCCCAACAATGCCAATGCACAACTCGATTTAGCAATATGTTACAACACAGGTTATGGAGTAACCCCAAAACCAGATTTAGCCCAAAAAAGTTACGAAGCCGCTTATGTACTTGGCGACAACAGGGCTTGCGAACGATTAGGCGATTTTTATTCAGCAACCAACCCGTCACTTGCCATAGAATATTATACCAAAACAGCCAATTTGGGCTTTTCTCATTCTAATCTTAATCTGGGATTATATTATTTATATGGCGTCGGATTTACAAAAGATGTAGCAAAAGGAGTACAGTTGATCGAGAAAGCAATCGCAATTGATGGCAATCCAAATGCAAAATATTTTTTAGGCTATAATGTTTATTTCAAAGGGGATGGAGTTGCAAAAAATATTGAAAAAGCGTATAGTTTAATGAACGAATCAAAAAATCAAACGAACTTATATAATGGTGATCAATTTAGAGAAGTTGAAAATTTCTATAATTTTCCAAAAGCCGAAAAAGCAGCAAGCCTTGGTGGTGCAAAAGAAATGTGTGCACTAGGCAAATTATATAGTGATGGGACGGGCTGTAAACAAGATTTAAACAAAGCAACTGAACTTTTCAAACAAGCAGAAAGCAAAGGAAGTATTGATGCGGGATTAGAAATAGTAAGATTAAATAGTGCAACTCCAGAAGCATTAATAATATTAAATAAATACGAAAAAATCATCAATAACTTGACCCAAGAGCAAGCAAGACTGGTTAATTCTTTTATAGGAACAAATTATTATTATGGGACGGGTGTAGCTAAAGATTACAACAAAGCATTTCCTTATTTACTAAAAGGACACAAGAAATATGCAGATTTTAGTCCAGATATAGAAATAGCCCACTGCTATTATGAAGGTCTAGGTGTAGAAAGAAACCCTGATTATGCAGTTGATTTTGTTGGATACGGAAAATTTGACAGTAGTGACTCACAATATGCTTTTAAGAGCAAAGTGTATAACGAATGGCTTAATAAACGTTCGCAAGAAATGGACACCTGTCCAGTTTGCAAAGGCACAGGAGTAACATATACCCAAGAGTCTTATACGTACACTACTCAAGAAGACGCATATAAACGGGAGACTGTGCTTGTATATGATTCTTCATCAAATTTTAGTAAAGTTGAAAACAGAGAAAAAACCTATGCCAAAAACAACACAGGAACTAAAGATGTTCAACACACTTGTAGCCGTTGCAATGGTTCAGGAAAAGTACACAAATATTAAAGATATATTATGAAAAACCTAATCCTAATTCTCGCCATAGTAGCTTTTGTTTCTTGCAAAAAAGAAACCGTTGCAATCCAAGTTTCTAAACCAGAAACATCAGTTTACAAAGACACAATTCTGAATCTGAAAATAGAATCTAATCTTGGCAACAAAACCATTTTAACCGATACTATTGCCCAGCAAACCTTAAACAACTATTTCAAAAATAAAGGTTTTATGCTACAATCCGAAGTGGATGTCGATTTGAATATTCCAAGATTGCCTCAAAACAAAGATAAAAACGTAATTGCGTTTGACACTTTGTTAGTAATTAATAATCATTCAGGAATAGTTTCCTACTGGAACGCAAAACCCAATGCTGTAGGGCATTGTGTACAACCTCATCACGCCATTATAGTTGCCGATACAGGAAATTTTAAGATTATCAGCGAAGATTTTTTGGACAGCACCTTTGCTTTGGATAGCATTAAAAACAATGTTGTTTTTGGATATTCGTACAATTGTGCAATGGATAAAATTATTAAAAAGTATACGTTTACAATCAAACCATAAAACAAGTCTATTATGAAAAAAATAATTTTAATAATACTTACGCTTGTATCTTTCATTTCTAATGCACAAACTAATTCGGCGCCATTTAATTTGGAAGCATTGCAAAAAAAAGCAGATTCTGGCGATTCCGAAGCACTTTACACAATAGGACAATCTTATTTGTATGGTTTGAATAATTTGGCTAAAGACGAAAAAAAAGCATTCGATTATTTTATAAAATCAGCGAGTAAAAATAATGCTAAAGGTCAAAATGCACTCGGTGTATGTCATCAATACGGGTATGGTACAGAAAAAAATCTGACTAAAACAATAGAATATTATACTAAATCTGCCGATAACGGAAATATGAAAGCTCAGTACAATTTGGGCGGTATGTATCGATATGGCAAGGGTGTAAACAAAGATTTAGCAAAAGCTTTTTCGTTGTACATGCTATCTGCAAATCAAGATTATAAAATGGCACAATACGAGCTTGGCAATTTATATTTGATGGGTTATGGTACCGATAAAAATGTGGCAAAAGCCAAAGAATGGTTTGATAAATCAGTATCAACCAATGATTTGTATTGTCTAAATAATGTGGCAAGTCAATATTCGGTTGGAATGTTTGGTTTTCAACAAGATTATTATAAAGCATTTGAATTGTACTCGAAAGCAACCGATTTGGGCGATAATAATGCCATTTTAGAAATAGCATCAATGTACACTTTTGGTCATGGCGTAGCAAAAAATTATAAAAAAGCGGCAACTATTTACCAAAGTTACGCCAATGAAGGAAGTGTAAACGCACAGTTAAAACTCGCTTTTTTATATGCCAATGGCGATGAAACTTTACAGCAAGACTATGGAAAAGCACTGGAACAATATCAAAAAGCCGCATCAAAAAATAATAGTATTGCTCAAGCCGAAATAGGTTTTTATAACGAATACGGATATGGCATTCCTGTAAATAATGAAGAAGCAATGAAATGGTATCGAATAGCAGAAGCCAATGGTAACAGAGGCATTCGTTTTAAATCTAAAATATTTAATCCCTATTACAATCCACCTCCTAGCAAAAAAGAATGCCCAGTATGTCATGGTAGCGGAATTTATATAAGAATAGTAAGAGGAGAATCAGGTTCGTATAGAGACGTAATAACTCCATCGCAACAACTCTTCACATCCGATGCATTAGCCCAAATGCGTGCTACGGGCGCCACAGCAGTTTACTCTAGACCAGTTTACAGCAATTATTCAACAAGCTATTCCTCACCAGACCAACAAATAAAAGAGACCTGCAACCGATGTCATGGTTCTGGCGAAGTTGATGAATAATTTTAATTACAAAAAATACGACATTATTGGTGTTTGCGAACGGTTCATCTTTGCCTCATAATTTTTAAATCAAATAAAAATGAAGAACAATAAATATTCAACAGCTTTTTCAGCAATTGGTTTAGGGTTAAATAGTCTTGCATTTCTTATAAGTTTGTTAGGTGTTTGGTTGTTGCCATTTGCATTTATACCTTTCGGTTTGGGTACCATTTTTATTTTGTTAACCAATTTAAAACCTAAAGTAAAAGCATTAATTATCTTTGGAACATTGGTTGCAATGTCTTTGCCTACAATATATTATGTTTCTCAAGTTTAAAAAATTTTAAGTTAATGCTTCTTAAAAATTCGGCAAACAACGTGTTTTTTTGCTTTTACAAAATTGGCAAATTTGTCTTATAGCTTTTAAATTTTTTCAAAATGAAAAAAAGAATATTTATTGGAGTAATTCTATTTGTAATGTTTTTTGCAAATGCTCACACTGATAAATGTACTTTTGGCGATTGTGAAAATGCTTATGGGACTTATGTTTAGTCTAATGGTAGACATATACAGGAAATTAGAAAAATGGTAGGCATAATGGATATGGAGTATATATTTTCCAAGAACATTGTAAAAATAATGTAAATAGTGCCAGAAGCACAAAAATATCAGGAAAATTGGGTAAATGGCTTCAGAGAAGTAAATGGTAAATCGTATAATGATTTTATTAATGAAAAAGATTTTTTTGAAAGTTGGTCACTTTTTGATGGTATTTGGCAAAATGATGAACGAAATAGTATAGGCACTCTTTATAAAAAAACAAAATATTACAAAAAGGAAAATGGGAAAATTGATTTTTGAAGGAAATAGAGAAGAATATGTGGAATTTAGTAAACGTAATGAAGCAGACTATAAAGAATATCTTGCAGAATGAAAAATTGTAATAAATACTGAAAAGGAAGAACAAAGACTAGCAGAAGAGAAAAGATTAAGCAATATGACCGAAGAGAAAAAGCTGATAGAAATACCGTTGTCCTATTTGTGGTTAAAAAGAAATCATACTTTGTGGAGGTGAATATACTAAGACCAAAGTCATTGATACTAGAACATATGGTAATGTAAAATATACCCGAGGTTACTACTCACGGTGCTGATAAGCAATGTACTTGCCATATGGGTAATGGAAATATATATAAAGTCAGTTAAGGACAAATCTTTTTAGTTAACCTACTTTAATAAAAATACGACAAACGTCGTATTTTTTTGTGGTTGTAAAAATCTCAATTTTGAAGAATACTAAAACCACAATTATTATGAAAAAATCATTACTATTATTTGCAATTACTTTTTTAAGCTATTTTGCAAATGCTCAAACTCCATCGTTTACTTGGGTAGAGCAAATGGGAAAATTTGGTGGGTTTGTAACTCCACGATCTACAATTGTGGACGCATCCGGCAATGTAATTACAACAGGGCTGTTTAAAAACACAATAGATTTTGACCCAGGAGCGGATGTAAGCACTTTAACATCTATAAATAATCCAAACACAGCAAATAATCAAAATGATATTTTCATTTCTAAAGTAGATGTAAATGGTAATTTTGTTTGGGCAAAACAGTTAGGAGGTATTGATTTAAAAGATGCTACTTCTGTTGGTGTTGACGCTGCAGGGAATGTTTATACAACTGGATTTTTTTATGGAACAGTAGATTTTGACCCAGGTATTGGTGTGAGTAATTTAACTTCTAAAGGATATAATGATATTTTTATTTCGAAATTAGATGCTTCGGGTAATTTTGTTTGGGCTAAACAAATGGGAGGTTTGTATGGAGATAATGGATATGCTATTACAGTAGATTCGGTTGGTAATGTGTTTACAACAGGAAGTTTTTCAGACACTTGTGATTTCGATCCCAATGCTGGAGTTAGTAATATGGCCACTTTGGTAGAAGGGATTTTTATTTCAAAACTGGATACTAATGGTAATTTTGTTTGGGCAAAATCTATGGGAGGAATTGCTTACAACAGGGGTAAAGTAATCACCTTAGATCTCACAGGGAATGTTTATGTTGGTGGAACTTTTGGAGGAACAACCGATTTTGATCCCAATGCTGATGTGGCTAATTTAACAAGTGTTGGGTCGTTTGGTGGTAATGAAGATATGTTTGTTTTAAAATTAGATGCAAATGGGAGTTATGTTTGGGCAAAGCAATTTAGCGGTACTGGAATTAAATTTTTAAAAGGAATAGCAGTTGATGCCTCAGGCAACGTATTTACGGCTGGAATGTTTTCAGACACAGTTGATTTTGATCCCAGTGCAGCAGTTGGGAATTTGAGCGGTCCAACTAATGGTGATGATGGTTTTATTTCAAAATTAGACATATCAGGTAATTTAGTATGGGTAAAACAACTCGAAGGAAATATTAGAGATGTAGCTTCTTTGGCACTGGATACAGCTGGTAATGTTTATACAACAGGAAGTTTTTATTCACAGTCATCTGGATCGGTTTTTTCACAAACTGATTTTGATCCAGGTGTAGGGATTTATAATTTATCAGTTATCCATCGATTTGGTGATGACACTTATATTTTAAAATTAGACACCTTGGGTAGTTTTGTTTGGGTAAAACAAATTGGAGGTGTTCCAAGTTTAACTGCAGGGGCTGATACAAAAGGCAAATCAATTATAGTGGATGATTCAGGAAATATTTATACTACTGGAACATTTGGCAGTAGTGTTAATGATTCAGGGGATTTTGACCCAGATGCAGGAGTAATTCTTTTGACTCCAACAGGTGGTTCTGCCGATATGTTTGTTCATAAAATGAGTCAAACCACATTAGGATTGGCCAAAAACAGTAATGACAGCAACATTTTCGTTTACCCTAACCCGTCAAATGGAAATTTCAATATTGAAATTGATGAGAATATTATTGGTTCTAAAGCGATTTTTTATAATCTTTTAGGGCAAAAAGTAAAAGATTTCACTTTGAAATCAACAATTACAAATCAATATTTAAACAAAGGAATCTATCTTCTTGAAATTCAAAAAGAAGGAAATAAAACGGTCAAAAAACTAATTGTGAATTAATAAATTACATGAGTATGATTCCTATCTTAATAGCTATTGTTGTTCTGCTTTTTGTCATTATTGTACATATAAGTGTTGTTTCTTATAAAGATAAAAAAGCTTTCGAAGAACGTATTGATGTCCTCGAAGATATAATTGCCGAAAGTTCACAAAAACAAACTATTCAATCCAATCAATTGATACTTTCGGATACTTTATCTAGTCAATTAAAAGAATCAAATAGTCACCTAAGACAGACCATTTTTGATATCAATACCGATTTGTTCAGCGATTTATTCCCTAAAAAACAATTTAAATGATGAAATAAATGGATTTGTTTTATCTTTAGAAAGTTAAATCTTGTTTTATGAGGAGAATTGTACTTTGTTTCTTTTTGATTTTTGTAACTATTGTAGCAGATGCACAAAATGTACAAGAGATTATAGATGGTTTAAAAAACAATTTAAAAGAAAAACCAGAAGCAAAAAAAACAGCCACTATTTATTCAGATTTAACGTGGTATTATTCAACAGTCTCTATCGATTCCTCATTATACTATGGTGGGAAAGCAATTCAAGAATCAAAAAAAGTCGGAGATTCAACCTTAATTGCTCAAGTCTATAGCGATGTTGGAGCCGTTTACTTCAGGAAAGGAGATTTTGAAAAATCAAAAGAAAATTATCTTACGGCCTACAAAATCAGAAAAATTAAAAAGGACTACAGAGGATTAGCTAAAATAAATAATAATCTGGCTAATATCTATGAAAAAAATGGAGAATATAAATTAGCTATGACCTCTTTTTTGGATGCATTAGACTATTTTGAAAGTGTCAATGATGAAAAAAACAGCAATACTATAAAAGGCAATATAGGACTGATACTTTTGAAAATAAAAAATTACCCTAAAGCGCTAAAATACATCAATAATGTTGTTCAATACCAACAAAAAAATAATTTCACAGATGAATTATGTGTTTCTTGTTTAAATTTAGGAAATGTATACCTTCAAATGAATGATACAATCAATGCCTTGAAGTTCTATAATAAAAGTTTGGAATCCTGCACTTTGGTAGGAAACAAAAAAGGAATTTCTAGTGCTTACAATAATATTGGAAGTATTAATACTGAACAAAAAAAATCAAAAACAGCATTAGCATTTTATATAAAATCCAAACAAGCTAGAGAACAATTAAATTCTGATTTGGATAAAGCAAATTTTGATTTGAATTTGGCCAAAGAATATATCTCGAATCATAGCTATGACGAAGCAAAAAAAATGCTATTGAATACTGAAACGTTTTTTGAAAAAGAAAAACTAACAGATAAATTACAGATAAATTACAAATCATTGATAGGTATTTATTCAAAATTAAACCTATCAGATAGTTTAAATATTTATGTAAATAAACTAATAAAATTAAACAAAGAATTACTCGAAAGTTCCGTTTTAAAACAAACCGCAGAACTTGAAACTAAATATCAAACCGCCAAAAAAGAAAAATTATTGCTAGAAAAAGAAGTAGAAACAAAGCATAAAAATAATTTGTTGTTAGGTGTTTCCTCTTTGGCATTTTTAATTGCTTTGATTGGTTTTATGATTTACCGCCAGCAAAAACTCAAAAACAAACAACAGGAGCAAGAGTTTGAGTTAAAATCAGCCATTTCTCAAATTGAAACTCAAAATAAATTACAAGAGCAACGCTTGAATATTTCTCGGGATTTACACGATAATATCGGTTCACAATTGACTTTCATAATTTCTTCGGTGGACAATGTCAAGTATGCTTTTGATATTGACAACCCTAAATTGGATGATAAATTAACGAATATTAGTTCTTTTGCCAAAGAAACTATCGTGGAACTTCGGGATACGATTTGGGCCATGAACAGCAATGAA
>CANEXR010000071.1 GCA_947443815.1 Flavobacteriaceae bacterium
CCAAATTAACGTCTGATTCTGGATTTAATTATTAAAAAATAAGGAGCAGTAGCCATTGTGAACTGCTCCTTTTTAAGGCAATATGAATTATATTTTAGGCTCTTCTTTAGGAGTTTCAGCTTTTTTCTTTTTATTAAATAAACTGTTTAATAAATCCGTTGCTTTTGTTTTTACTTCAGCTGCGGTTTGCTCTTTTGTAGCAGGAACAGCTGTTTTTGTAGTATCACTTGGTTTTTTGTTTTTATTGATGTAATCTGTCAAAGCCGAAGTTCCTTGTTTGACCAATCGATCTTTTTGTTGATTTACTAATTGCGTGCTAAGTTTAGTTATGGCACTATTGATATCCGTTGTGATTTTTGGATTTGTAAAATTGCCTGCCACAACCGCATTTATAGGTATGCTTTCTAATTTTGCTGTATCGGCAGAGGATAACTTTGCAAGTAATGCATTGGCCTCTGAGCCCAAATATTTTACAGGAACATCAAATTTTAAATTGTAATTCATATTTTGGTCAAAACCATGGGTGCCACCAATTGTAGCTTTAATATCTTGGTACTTGATATCGAAAGGTTTTACATTTACTTTTCCGTCTTTGAAGGTAATTGCAGCTTTCAAATCGTTAAGATTAATTTTGTTGAGGTCTATGAATTTTAAATTAGAATCTAAAGCAGTCAATAAGGTAGAATTACTTGAATTTATAGTTGTTGAAAGCAGTTGACCTAATAGATCTCCGGTTAATGTTTTTAGATCAGGAGTTAATTCTTTGGCATCAAGATTTCCATTTAATTTAATGGTTGAGTTTAATTTTCCATTGATAATTCCAGCTATTGGTGCTATGCTTTTTAGTAGGTCTAATTGGGTGAATGATTGCGCAATATCTACTTTGTTTAATCCTAAATTCATGTTGAAAACCGGGATTTTTCCTTTTGTAGAAACGGCACCATTTAGTGCTATTGTACCACCAAAAACAGCAGTTTTTACGTTTTCTAAAGTGACTTTTTCGTCTTTTACAATCAGTTTTCCAGAAACGTCTTTTAGTGTTAGATTATCATACAAAACGGTATTTGCTTTTGCTGTAAGCGTACAATTCAAAAAAGCAGGGATTTTCATAGCTTCAGAATTTTTAGTGTCAGCTTCAGTAGTTTTGGAATTGGACATAAAATCAGCAATGGCCAATTGTTTTGAATTCATATTGAAATTTCCCTTTAATTCTTGGTTTCTGAAAATGAACCCATAAAAATTTTCTAAAACTCCTGTGACATTAATATCGCTTTTTCCAGTTGTAGCATTCAGTTGTTTTAACGTAACCTGATTTGGATTAAAAGCGACAACAGCAGTACTAATATTCATTTTTTTGCCATTTTCATCTACATAGTTAAAGCCTGATAGACTCATTGTCCCTGCATTTTTAATGTTTTCGTATTGGCTTTTCTCTACCGAAAGCATATCGAATTTTGTAGTTACATCCGCTTTTAAAATCCCAGATAAAGGTTTGTCCAGTTTTATAGGATATGCTTTTGTAAGGTTTGACAAGTTTATTGTTCCTTTTAATGTGGCGTCAACCAATGCATTTTGGGTAATATTTTTGATATTGGCTTTAGCATTAAAAACATCTTGGTCAATTTTAAAAGAAAGCTTGTCAAGATTCACATAAGTGTCATTTAGAATCCCTGTTTCATTGATGATTTTGGTGTCTATTACAATATTTTGAACGGATTTGGGTAAGTTTGGATATTGAAAGGAAGCATTGTTTGAAGCAATTTCAATCTTAAATTCGGGAACGGTTGTGTTCGAATATAAGCCTTTTGCAAAACCATCAACCGTAAAATCTCCTGTAGTTTTTACATTGTCTAAACTTGATGAATAGGCTGATGGAATGAGACCCAAAAAGTTTGTAAATGAAGAAGTAGGCGTTTTGAATTTCAAATCATATTCCTGACCCGATTCAACCATTTGAATAAAACCATCAAACTCTAAAGGTAATTGATTGATTAACGCTTTGTTTTCTTTAAAAGTGTACTTGCTTTTATTTAAATCAATACCCAAAACAGCGTCCAAAGTTAAAGATACCTTTTTCATATAATTGACGCTGCCCATGTTTAATGTAATCTTGGCGGTTGATTTAGTGTCTAAATCTAATATAGAATTGCTAAAATCTCCAGTGCCTTGATGATTTAGACTATCGATTACCATTTTGATTTTGGAGCTTTCGTCAAAATATTGGAACTTGAAATTTTCAATTGTATAGCCTTTTATTTTTAAGGTTAATGGCTTACTTTTGGAATCCACTTCTGGCTTTTTATCTTTTAAAGCAATATCAAAATTCCCAAGACCATCTTTATTGAAAATAATATTAATAAACCCATTCTTGGAACTTATTCCTTGAATTTGCATCGATTCTTCCTTTCCTTTAAATAATTCTTGGATTGCCATTTTTAGATTCAACTCGCCTAACGATACTAGAGTGTCACCTTCAAACGGAGCTTTATTGATAATTAGTAATTTGTCTATTGTCACGGTTGCATTTGGAAAGTTTTTAAACAAATTCAAATCTGCATCGGTAAAAGAAACTGTAGCATCGACTTTTTCGTTAATTGCTTCTGTGATTTTAGCTTTTATTTCGTCTTTGAAAAAATAGGGAATAGCAAATAAAGCCACTACCAATAAAACGACTATGACTCCTACTATTTTTAAAATTTTCTTTAGCATAATTTAATTTTTTTGATGCAATCAATTTAACAAAAACCTTGCCTTGTTGGTACAAAAATAAGATTTTGTGTTAGAGTTGTTTTCTAATGTTTTCATAAATAATAGAATCTATACATTCAAAACAGTCTAGTTTGTATTGCTCTCGTTGTTTTTTTTAGTATTTTTTTTAAATCAATAAAAAATCCGTTTAAGTAATTCTTGACTTTTGGGTTCAGTCTACTTAAACGGATTTTATTTTATTTTTAAAATCTTATTGAATATTAATTTCAAAAGGCATTAAAGCTTGAATTCCTTTTTGAGACTGTATTCGTTTTATTTGCTCTAGAATTTTATAGTTTTCAATTCCAATTTCTTCTTTTATAAAACTTTCTTTTGATTTTGCAAAAGGCAAATTGGCTAAAAGATCATTAAAGTTTTTTTCGTATTCTGGGTAGTTTTGAGTACTGTAGTCTTTTGTTTTTGCTAATATAGCGGCTTCTTTTATAGCATCATCTAAACCTCCAATTTTATCTACTAGCCCAATTTTTAAGGCGTCAGTGCCCGTCCAAACTCTTCCTTGCGCAATAGCGTCTACTTGCTCAAAAGTCATTTTTCTTCCTGTTGCAACATGAGAGACAAATGTTCGGTAGATATGTTCAACACTTTCAAGAGTTACTGCTTTGAATTTTTCATCTAATGGAACAAAAGGACTGTAATCGGCTGCATTTTCATGTGTTTTTACTTGTTCGGTATGGATTCCAATTTTTGTAGCTAAAGAAGTGAAATTAGGCAATACCCCAAAAACACCTATAGAACCAGTAATTGTGTTGTTTTCCGCAAAAATTTTGGATGCATTACAAGCGATATAATACCCTCCAGAAGCCGCATAATTTCCCATAGAAACAACTACGGGTTTCACTTTTTTGGTCAATTCAATTTCCCTCCAAATCAAGTCTGAGGTGAGGGCATTCCCACCCGGACTATCAATGCGAAGTACAATTGCTTTTACATCATCGTTTTTTCGAGCTTCCTGCAAAGAACGGCGCATAGAACCTTCGCCGATAATATTGACATCTCCTTCGCCACTTTGTATTTCTCCTTGGGCATAAATAATGGCTATTTCATCACTTCCTTCCGATATTTTTGAAGTAGTGGCAGCATTTTGCGCATATTCTAAAATAGTAATTTTATTGTATTCTTCGGAGGGATCGACTTTTAATGCCTTTTTGATGGCTGCATGGTATACATCTTCATAGGCAATTATATCAATAAGATGTTGTGCTTTTGCCATTTCAGGAGTTCTTGCCAAAAGACCATTGGCAATTTTATCTAATTGTTCTATTGGAATGTTTCTGCTTTTTGATATATCTGAAGCGACAGAATTCCAAATAGAATGGAGTAAAGCAAAAGTTTGTTCTCTGTTCGCATCACTCATCTCGTTTTCAAGAAAAGGTTCTACAGCACTTTTATATTTTCCATGGCGAATCACCTCCATTTTAACACCCGATTTTTCTTGAAGGTCTTTAAAAAACATTATTTCTGATGACAGTCCTTTAAAATCTAAATCGCCTATAGGATTTAAATAAATGGGACTGGCCACAGAATTTAAATAATATTCTTTTTGTGAAAAGGAATTGGCATAAGCCATTACAAATTTCCCCGATTTTTTAAACCCTTCCAATGCATCACGTAATGCTTTGCTTTGTGCCATTCCTAATGAAGAATTGCTATTTAATATTGAAATTCCCTTGATGTTTTCATCAGTTTTCGCCTCATCAATAGCATTTATTATGTCCGTAAGGCCTATGCGCTTTTTGTCTGAAAAAACTGTTACCCAAGGATCTTTGTATTTTCCGGCATAGTCATTTTTGATATCTTCTAAATTCAATTCAATTACGGAATTATTTTTTATTTCAGTAGTCTCCGACTCACCGCCAAATAGCATTCCAATTAGTATTATTCCAAAAAAGAATAGCATGAAAAAGACAAAAATACCAATGATTGTTGCTAATACGTTTCCTAAAAATTTCATAATTATATTTTTTTAATATGTCGCAATTTTGTTTAAAATGTTACAAATGGGAACTTTAGACATCTTGTGTTTGGATGTTAATTGCATTGCAAATATATTGTTAATTCTAAAATACTTTTAGTTAATTTGCATCTAATTATGAAATTACAGCATCAGGTCATTTTATCGATAGGAAGTAATCAAGGGAATCGTTTAGAGAATATTGAACGATGTATAACATTGATTCATCAGGAGATTGGAACAGTTATAAAAGTTTCGAGCCTATACGAAACACCATCTTGGGGTTTTGATAGTGACGCTTTTTTTAATTGTACGCTTTTGATGCATACTTTTTTGAGCCCTCACAAAGTTTTGATGTTAGCTTTAAAGATTGAAAAAAAAATGGGGCGCATTCGCAAGGAACAATTAGGGTATCAATCCCGAATTATCGATCTAGACATCATTGGATTTGATTCGGTTGTTATTGATTCAGAAAAACTCCAAATTCCTCATCCTTTGATGCAAAACAGAAAGTTTGTTTTGTTACCTATGAACGATTTAAATTTGAACTGGGTTCATCCGATTTTAAATAAATCTGTAACAGAATTGCTTCAAATTACAACAGATGATAGTACTTGTGAAGTACTTCAAGATTTAAAAAGTCCGCTGCAAAGCATTCCTTTAGAACAATTTAATTATGTGGCTTTTGAGGGTAATATTGGCGCTGGAAAAACAACTTTAACAACAAAAATAGCGGAGGATTTTAATGCTAAAACGGTATTAGAACGTTTTGCAGATAATCCTTTTTTGCCTAAATTTTATGAAGATCAAAATCGGTATGCATTTCCACTTGAAATGTCTTTTCTGGCGGACAGGTACAAACAATTGTCAGATGATTTGGCTCAATTTGATTTGTTTAAAGATTTTATAGTTGCTGATTATCATATTTTTAAATCCCTCATTTTTGCAAAAATCACACTAGCTGAAGATGAATCTCGATTGTATCGAAACTTATTTGATATTATCTATCGGGAAATGCCCAAGCCAGATTTGTATGTTTATTTGTATCAGAATTCGGAACGTCTTTTGCAAAATATAAAAAAAAGGGGTAGAAGTTATGAACAGAAAATTCCAGCAGAATATTTGGATAAAATCAATAATGGATACCTTGATTATATTAAATCGCAAACAAATTTGAACGTTTTGATTATTGATGTTTCGGGCCGTGATTTTGTCAAAAAACAAGAAGATTATCTTTATGTTTTAGACAAAATTCAGAAGAAAATAAACCCGCAATGGTAATAAAATTACCTTTTTAATGAAAAATGCCCTCTTTTTTCGGGACTGTTCGCATCAATCTTCATTACATACCAATAGTCAGAAGCGGGTAAGTTATTTTTATTAAAAGTTCCATCCCAAGAAGGATTTGTGTGATCCAGTTTAGTTATGAATTTCCCGTAACGGTCAAAAATGGTTACTTCCCCATTTGGATAATTGTTTAAACCTTTTATATCCCAAGTATCATTATAAGCATCATTATTTGGAGTGAAGAATTTAGGCGCAATTAATACAATAAAGGGTTGTGTAATGATACTGCAAAGATTTATTTCTCTTACATAAGCAGTTTGTAAACCACTTGGAACATTAAAAAAAACATTTAATGACTGATAGTGAATGCCATCAACAGAAAATTCAAAATAAGGTTGTGGATTATCAAGATAAATTACTACGGTAGTTTCATTCACATCCACATTTTTTATAATAGGTATTGCATGTTCTATAACAGTAATTTTTTTTGTGCTTGAACAGTTTTCGGGAGCTGGACTTGTAACATTTACAGTATAAGTACCAGGAGTGTTAACGGTTATAGTTTGAGATGTTTCGCCAGTTGACCATAAATAGGACATTCCAGCTAATGAGGCGTCTAAGGTAACAGTACTCGATTTGCATAATGTTAGTTCTTGGTCTGTTACTACTGGAGGTGTGTAAACGATAACATCAACTTTTGTTCGGGTTCCATTGATACAACCATTATTAACCGCTTCTGCATAATAAGCGGTACTTTGGGTTGCATTTGGTGTAAAACTAGTTCCTGTTGCTTCAATAGTTCCGCCAGTTGGAACGGTATACCAATTTATTATTCCAACATCTGCACTGGCTTGAAGCGTTACAGTACCATTTCCACATCTGTAAATTGGAGTGTTTGTTGAAATGATATTAGGTATTGTATTAACGATTGCAGTTATTGGAGTTCTTGAGGTTGGGCACCCTGCATCCAAGTAATAAGTTGTTGTTGCTGTTAGATTAGGAGTTGTATAACTATTGCCAGTTTTTAATAAGTTTCCTCCAACTGCAGCATCATACCAATTTACTGTTCCTCCTGTAGCTGTTGCTTGCAGTGTTGTCGTTCCAGCACCGCATATTGAGTTAGGAGTTGTAGTACTGATTTTTGGTATTGTAAGTGTAGTACTCGCAGCAATTTCGAGAATCGGATCTCCAGGCATTCCTCCATATTCTACAACATATCCTTTTGGTTGATAAGAACCACTTGGGGCACCTGTATTTGATAAGTCATTCCAAGAGCCTTTAATTCCAACGCCTGGTTCGGTAATATGCGCATAATTTTCGTTTCCCAAATTATTAGGTTCTCCAGTATTCCAAAAAGTAAACGTGAAATCATTACCTGCTTCTGGCCCTGTAATCCACTTCCAAACACCTTCTGTTGCAGCATCACTTCCGCCAATCCAGCCTGTGCCAGAAGCTTGTTCTCCTATTAATTGCGCTTCGTCTAATGCTAATACAGTAGCCAAATATCCTTGAATTCCATAATAAGTGCTTGTTTCTGCAGCTGCTTTTGCATCAGTCCAAGTAATACCTATATTGGGTATAAATTGATAGTAATGTTGTGTTGAAGGCAAATAATTAGCCTGACCTATTGTAATGGAAAAATTTCGAGTTCCTGAGGGTGAAGTTGAGGAATTACTATATTCAACATCATTTATTGCTGAAACAAAATCGACATAGGAAACTTTAATTCCTGTTGGGCTATACAGTTTTAATTTTCCTGCTGTAACATCCCAACTTGTAATAATTGAAGGATGTGAGGCGCTATTTGTAAGAACCAATTTGTCTTGATTGTTTATATATCCAGAGGATATTTGAATATAAAGTGCCTCGGTTCCAGGTTCAAGAGGGTCATTTGTTATGCTTATGGTTTCAACAATTTTTATGGAAGAACCAGCGCAATATATTTGATTGCCTGTAGCTTTTATTACTGGAGGCATAATCGCTGTTGAAATTCGAGATCCGTTTTTTGAATCAACTAATGAGGAAATACTTTGATTAGAAATTGTTCTGTTGTTCTTTTTTATAGCATAATAAGGAACAGTTGCAAATGTTACATTCGATATAAATAAAAAAACAAAAGTTATTCTCAAAAAGGTATCAATTCTCATTCTATAAAAGTATTATTTATTAATTAAAAAACATTATTCAGGCCAATTCATTTTTTGAAATAAATCCCAGACCACAATTCCTGTACTAACGGAAATATTCAAAGAATGTTTTGTTCCTAATTGAGGGATTTCTATAACTCCATCGCAAATTGCAACCGCTTCTTGTGAAACACCAAACACTTCATTACCAAACACCAAAGCATATTTTTTGCTTTTCTCAATTTGAAAATCCTGAAGAAAAACAGCATTTTCTACTTGTTCAACAGCAACTGTGATGATATTTTCTTTTTTTAATGTTTCAATCACCTCAAGAATATTTTCATGATATTCCCAAGTAACTGTTTCTGTTGCTCCTAAAGCTGTTTTGTGAATTTCTTTGTTAGGAGGCGTTGCAGTTATACCACATAAATATATTTTCTCAATCAAAAAAGCATCAGCTGTTCTGAAAACAGAACCAATATTGTGCAAACTCCTAATGTCATCTAAGATTAATAGGATAGGTGTTTTTTTAGATTTTTTAAAATCGGCAATAGATTTTCTTTCGAGTTCGCTGTTTTCTAGCTTTCTCATAATTTTTTGAATTGTTGTTTACAAAAAAAAGCTTCCCTAATTGAAGGAAGCTTTTTTAATATAGTATTAATTGCTATTAGCTTTTTTGAGCGTCATCAGCTAATATAGTCCCTTTTATAGTAAGCACTTTTGTCGCTTGTCCAGTAGCATTAGAACTAATAGTCACTGTTTTTGTAAAAGGACCAACTCTATCAGTAGCATATTTTACACCAATAACCCCTTTCGCACCCGGTGCAATAGGTTCCTTTGGACTTGTAGGTACAGTACAACCACAAGAACCTTGTGCATTCGTAATAATCAAAGGAGCATTACCATTGTTTGTGAATACAAATTCACGTTTTCCGTCGGCATTATGTGCAATAGTTCCGTAATCAATAGTTTCACTTACAAAAACCATTCCTGCTCCCTCTACTTTAGGAGTTGAAATTTTTGTTGAAGCAGCTTTAGTCTTTTTAGAAGTTTCCTGTGCATTAGAAGTAGTAACTCCTAATACCATTAATGCCATTAATGTAATTATTTTTTTCATTGCTATTTAAATTAAAAATTATTCACAAATCTATATAAAATATAGAAACGACGTCCTAAATTTTTCTTAAAAATATTTTAATTTTTGAAGTGTTCGTTATTCGCATTAAAATATATAAATTCGCTATCATATTTTTTTACAATTTACTAAAGACAAAAATTTTGGCAACTAAAGAAAAAGTAGTTAAGGAAACTCCTTTAATGAAGCAGTATAATGACATCAAAAGGAAGTATCCTGATGCCTGTTTATTATTTCGAGTGGGTGATTTTTATGAAACATTTGGTGAAGATGCGGTTCGAGCTTCAAAAATACTTGGAATTGTATTGACTAAACGTGGAGCTGGTTCTGAAACTGAAACTGCACTTGCTGGTTTCCCTCATCATTCCCTCAATACCTATTTGCCCAAATTAGTAAAAGCAGGACTTCGAGTAGCCATTTGTGATCAATTGGAAGATCCAAAAATGACCAAAACGATTGTGAAAAGAGGGGTTACTGAACTCGTAACACCTGGAGTCTCTATGAATGATGAGGTTTTACAATCAAAAACGAATAATTTTTTAGCTTCCGTTTATTTTGCCAATAAATCAATAGGAATTTCATTTCTTGATGTCTCTACGGGAGAATTTTTAACAGCACAAGGAAATGCAGAATATATTGATAAACTGCTTCAGAATTTTAACCCAAGCGAAGTTTTAATTCCTAAAAACAATAAAAATGATTTTCGCGAAACTTTTGGAGACGATTACCATAGCTTCTATTTAGAAGATTGGATTTATAAAGAAGATTATGCTTTTGAGACATTAACAAAGCATTTTCAAACTATTTCCTTGAAAGGTTTTGGAATTGAAGAATTAAAAGAAGGGATTATAGCTTCAGGTGCTATTTTGTATTATTTGTCCGAAACACAACACAACAGAGTACAGCATATTACAGCAATTCAGCGCATTGCAGAAGATGCTTATGTATGGATGGATCGTTTTACGATTCGTAATCTAGAACTATACCACAGCTACAATCCTAATGCTGTAACTTTATTAGATGTAATTGATAGAACGCTTTCGCCAATGGGTGGCCGTTTACTCAAACGATGGTTGGCTTTGCCCTTGAAAGATCGAAATAAAATACAAGGTCGCCATCAAGTTGTTTCTTATTTAAAAGAAAATAAAGAAGTACTCAAAAATATTCAAAATCAAATTAAGCACATATCAGATTTAGAACGTTTGATTTCTAAAATTGCTGCTGGCAAAGTATCGCCACGTGAGGTAGTGTATCTGAAAGAATCTTTAGATGCTATTATTCCAATTAAAACTTTAGCATTAGAAAGCCCACAAGAAGCTGTGAAAGTTATTGGTGATAGTTTGCACAGTTGTGACTTATTGCGAGAGAAAATTAAAACTACCTTAAATCAAGATGCTCCTGTGGCTATTGCAAAAGGGAATGCTATTGCCAAGGGCATTAATGCCGAATTAGATGATTTAAGAGATATTTCTACCTCTGGAAAAGAATATTTAGAGGGTATAGAAAAAAGAGAGTCTGAAAGAACAGGAATTTCTTCCTTGAAAATATCTTTCAATAATGTTTTCGGATATTATATAGAAGTTAGAAATACACATAAAGATAAAGTGCCTTCGGAATGGATTCGCAAACAAACCTTGGTTAATGCAGAACGTTATATTACCGAAGAATTAAAAGAATATGAGACAAAAATACTTGGAGCTGAAGAAAAAATCCATAAAATAGAACTTGAACTGTTTGAGCAATTAGTCAGTTGGATAGCTACTTACATTAAGCCAGTCCAAATGAACGCTAACCTAGTGGCTCAGTTGGATTGTTTGTGTTCTTTTACACAATTAGCCATCGAAAATAAGTATATCTGCCCTGAAATTGATGAAAC
>CANEXR010000072.1 GCA_947443815.1 Flavobacteriaceae bacterium
GCTTTTGTCAATCAAGGGGAATTTAAAAGAAAACAAGTTTGGATGAATATTGTAAACGAATACTCTAAATGCAATTAAAAATGAGACCCTTAATTCTTATTGCATTGCTGAGTATTGCTTTAAACTGTAGTGCACAATTACAAGCCGAAAAAAAATCCTTAAAAACAGCAAGTAATACCATTGAAATTTCTTTTAATCAAGATGGAACAACTGTTTGGATTTACAAAGAAGTTTATTTTAAAGGCGAGAAAAAGGTTTTGAAAGCAGGAAATTATACCCTTTTGCAACTAGGAATTGATTGGAATGATGTGATTTCGAGTCTTAAAATCCCAAATGGATATGTAGTTGAAATGTATATAGATGATAACTTTAAAGGAACTTCAATCGCAATTTATGGAACTAAAACCAATAAAAATGCTAATACTAGAACTTGGGTAGGTGAAGAACAGGAACTAGATCATTTTTGGAATGAAAAAATAAGCAGTATCAAAATTATTAAACTTTAAAATTATAAACAATGAAACCTGAAAACATAAATAAGATGAAAAAAATTAGTTTGTTATTTCTATTCCACTTTATATTGGCAAGTACGTTAAGTTTTGGACAATTTAGAGTTCCAGCAAGAAAAACATCCGGGGACAATGATGTAGCCACAATGATTCAACAAAAAGCTGTTGAAAATAATCTGGGCGCTGTACATCAGGAAAGTGCAACTATGCGACCAACTTCAGGAACGGGTGGATACTTTCTCCGTTATGAAAATGGTTGGGTCTATTATAATCCAAACACTAAAACTGCTCATATTGTTAAAGGTGATATTATGAATAAATGGGGGGAATTAGGATATGAAACTGGCGAGTTAGGATTTCCAACCTCTGATGAGATGAATAGTGATAAAGCCGGTTGGAAACGTATGAATACTTTTGATAAAGGAAGTATTTATTGGAATAATGGGCAGTTTGAAGTGATTAAAAATAGTAGATTGGGGCATATCAACATCGCTACTATTGAACCCAAATTTGATATAAAAAAATTAGCACTTCATAATTTAAGCGGAATTGAAAAAAACATTATTAGAACCAAATCACTGCCTTCAAGTGATGGAAAGAATAATGTAAAATTCGATTCTAAAATAGTTCGCACTAGTAACGAAAAGACAAATGGAGATAAGATTTGCAAAACTGAATACCGAAAACTTGATGTAACTAGTTTAAGTCAAGATGTTTTAAATCCTGATGATATTGCAGACTTGCGTTTGGGAGGGATTTATGATCTTGATGAGTTTAAAAAAGGAAATCTAAATTTTATTGAATCCGCAAGAAACCCAATATCTATTGGGATAGAAGGAATAAAATCAATAACTATTTCTAAACCAACACCTGAAGCCTTATTTGATGCAAAAACTGAATTACTTACTAATTCGTTTAAAGTAAGACCAGCTGGAAGAGGGCAATTTTATGAACAAAAAATAGTCAATTCTAAATCAGAATTTAATTTAGCCGCTGGTGTTTCCTATACTGGCTATGGTGTAGATATAGCAGCTAAATTAGGGTATAATGAAAAATCAAAGAAAAACAAATACTTGGTAAATTATACTTATCCCATTTTTACAACACAAGTTACAAGCGGTAAAAATTATTTTACCGATATAAAAAAGAATGAAAATTCGAACTTAGTTATTCTAGATAAAATTACTTACGGGGCACGTTTATTGATTTTTTATGAATCTGAATTATCAGAAACAGAATTAAAAACAGCTTTTTCTGGCGAAGGCTGGGGAGTAAAAGCAAATTTAGATAGTCAAACCAAAAATGAATTGAATAAAATAGAATACAAAGTGTTCTTATATGGTTCAAGTGGTTCTGTTAAAACCATTACAGGTTATGATGACCTTTTTGATAAAACACAGCAAATGCTTGATGAGATTACAAATCCAAACAAAAAAAATCCTTTAGAATTAGGGGCTCCCATTAGTTATTCTTTGAAATTTTTAAATGGAGATACCGCAGCTACTAATTGTAATGCTAATGAAATTCCTAGTGAAATTTGTACAAACAATCCAAACATCGACAAAAATTTAAAAGTAGTATTAGAAAGTATTCAAATGGAAGGCGGTAATAATTATGGCTGGGTAGATTTTGAAATTATTGTAAAATCCGGCAACGGCATAGTACGAAAAGGAGATGATATAAAAACGGCTTGGATTAAAAACAGAGATCAGGCAACTTATCAAAATCAAGGCTCGGTTATGAATCCATTGACAGAATTAAGTTTTGAAAACATTAGCGCAAGCGAAAGAAACAATGGGTATTTACGCATTTGGACAAGACTTCAAAACAGAAAAAAAGGGGGACCTGATGTGTTTTTATTAAAATCAAATTCCAGTACAGAAAATGAAGGTTTAAATGGACTTCATGGGGATTACCAAGGGCAATTTCAAGATATTAAATTATCTGACTTTATGTTAAAAAAACCAAACGAAGAGTATGTTACAAAAGTAATTGTAAGAACGGGAGGAACTGATAAAAAAATGACATTTACCTTAAAAGGAAATTTTAATTAGTCTAAAAAAACTCATTTTTAGAATATTAACAGTCGAAAAAAATGAAAAAAACGCTAATTATCATAGCTCTTTTATTATTCCATTTCACAAAAGCACAGCAAACGACTTTGCAGGTAGTCAATAAAAATCTGGTAACTGTTTCTGGTCAAACCATAACATTGAGAGGTATTAATTATCCATTGATTGATGATGGAAATATAAATCCCGCTGATGCTGTAAGTTATCAGTTTTATATCAATGAAGCAGCAAAAACAGGAGCAAATGCCATTCGATTGCCTTGGTACACGAATGGCGTACATTGGCGTGATGTTCAAACTCCAGGAACATTGAACGGCTATAATGTAAATGGGCATTTGAATAACATTATTGCCTACTGCATCAGCAAAAAAATGATTCCTATTTTAGAAATTCACGATCTTACTTGTTCGGATGATTGGAGCAGTTTCAACACAACTGTTATGAATTTTTGGACAAGTCCCTCCGTTTTAGCACTTATAGAAAATAACAAATCGCATTTGATAATCAATCTAGCCAATGAATTTGATAAAGTACGTTGGGCTAACAATCCTACTAAAGCATTAACAACATTCAAAAATAATTACAATACCGCTATTGCTACTCTGCGAAATGCAGGAATAAAAGTGCCTATCATGATTGATGCGCCTGATTGTGGACAATCCTCTTCGGAATTGTTATCGATTGCAGAAAGCATGAATGCAACTGATAGCAGACATAATTTGGTATTTTCAGCTCATGCCTATTGGGGTGGTTATGCAGCTACATTGGCACAAATTCAAACTAAACTCAATGAAGCACAAAGCAAAAATGTATGTTTTCTTTTAGGCGAAGTAGCCAAAAATCAAGATGATGGGAGTTGTGGAAACCTCAACTTGGCATCAATTTATCCACAAATTTTAACTGAAGCAGGTTCCAGAAATATCGGTTGGCTGGCTTGGACTTATGCTCAAGATTGTTCTGTAGCAAGGGAAATGACCACAAATGGCACTTTTGGAACCTTAACTTCATTTGGAAATGACATTGTAAACAATACTATTTATGGCTTAAAATCGACTTCTGGTTATGGTGCTACAGTACTTTCTAATGGAAAATTCAGTTCTGAAAATCTCAAAATAGCCGTTTTTCCAAATCCATCAAAAGGGCAATTTACAATTGAAACCGAAGCGGTATTAAAAAAAGTACAAGTCTATGATGTTGTAGGAAAAGAAATGAAATTGATAAAAAAAAATTCAGGCAATTATGAAATATACAACCCTAAAGTGGGGATTTATTTTCTCAAAATAGAAACTGAAAATGGCTATTCGATAGCAAAAAAAATTAACGTTCAGTAGTGATTAAACTGAATTTAACTAGTAATTGATTTAAATATTTCTTTTTTAGAAGTGCCCATCAAAGTATTTTTTTTTAGATTTTTTTGAGAAAGTATAATTAAAATCAATGGAATAAAAACACATATTAATCCAATTCAAATTATTAAAATAAACTAAGTAATAATGAAAAAAACAATTCTTTTTTGGGTATTCCTATTTAGCTGTTGCTCGTATTCTCAAAAGAAAAGCAATTGGAATAACACATTTATATATTCAGTTCAATTAGTTGATGGATTAGATAATTATGCGGGCATTTATTTGAATATAAAATACAAGAATGCACCATTAGTTTCTAAAACACGAAAAATAGGTGGGAAATCAACCCAAATTCAATCGGAATTTATTTATTTAAATAGTATTTCAAGTCAAATTGGAGGTACAAAATTACCTTTTTCAGTAGCTCCAAAAACCTATTATTGGTTGTTGGATGGCGACATGCTTACAGAAATGGCGTTGTATCCCGACCGATTCAAAATCGATGTTACTACTGCAAATTCGCAAGCAGCAGTAAAGTATAAATTACCTGAAACTTTTGATCTTATTTCCGAAAATGCATTGAATATAGCGTATTTACAATCTTTTTCGACTTCAAACCGAAATAGATTATTACAAGAAAAAACATGGAAATTAGTTGTTGAAAAAAAAGAAATTA
Organism: Flavobacteriaceae bacterium; assembly: GCA_947443815.1. Lineage (GTDB taxonomy): Bacteria > Bacteroidota > Bacteroidia > Flavobacteriales > Flavobacteriaceae > Flavobacterium. The sequence goes on from CANEXR010000072.1 coordinate 4,604, forward strand.
GGACTCCAAAAATCAATACTTCTTCAAATCCAATTGAAAAAGACACTCTTTTAGTTTTTTCAGTAAGGGAAGGAATTCCAAAAGGGATTCGTAAAGCAATTCCGGATTTGAATGAAGATAGTTATATAAAATCAATGGAAGAACACACCGTAAAAGGCTTGTTATATAACAATAAATTATTCCTGAAAATCCCTGAAAAAAAAGACCCAAAAACCATTCCTGACAAATGTTATGGAACTTACACGACGCTTCAAGGAATAGCTTGTGCTACTACTGGCGGAATGACTGGTCAAGGCTGTGGTGAATGCGGGATCAAACAAAATAGCAAAATAAAACCTATTTATTACTCTGTTACCATACAAATAGAACCTTAAACCAAAATTAATTATGAAGAAAATTATTATTTTGTCCGCTCTCATTATCTGTTTCCAAAACAGTTTTGCACAAAGAGATCTTATTAGAAATAGTACAAAACAGGAAAAAATCATTTCTACTGTTAAAACGCCTAATTTAATGCTAAAGGAAAAAATTTCAGTATTGATTTATTTTCCAAAATCAGCTTTTACTGTTGATCAGATTAATGCTATTAGTAGTCGTGAGAATCACTATTTAGAAGTTTCCTCACAAAGTATCATTCCAAAAAGTGGTTGCACTGAGAATGCTTTAGTCAATAGAACATTCTCTAATTGTTGGATAAAAAGTACATCTATAAATCCAATCGGGGTAATTGCAGAAAAATATACTCTAATTACGGGGAAAGATTCCAATTATTATACTATTGAAGCTACAGTTAACTATAACGGATTAGCACCAAAAACGGCTTTATTATCCGCTTTTTTAGACAAAAGTTATTTGCAAACAATCCGAGCTGGGAACTGGAAAGTAGAAGACAAAACATTTTGCACTTTTACATTGCCTGAAAGTCGCTGGCCTGAATTTGTTTTTTCACCAAATATAGGAACAAGAGGTTTTGCTTTACGTGGAAACGTGGGAGCAGACAGTATTTGCTCTTCAGTACCACCAACTACAACTGTTGAACTTTGGGTAGTAGCTCCAAATTAATAACCTTAAAATATAAAAATTATGACCTCAAAAAAAATCCAAAACAAGGGAATCAAAATCGTAACCGTATTTGCACTTTTAATTTGTAGTATTACTTTTGCTCAAACTTCTGGGAATGCTCAAGCTGATGAATTGATTAAACAAATAAAAAACCAACAAAAATCTACTGGAACAATAAAATTTACCCTTAAAGGAAAATCAATAAAGGATATCGGAACAGTAATGAAAGTTCCTAAAGGTCTTTATTTAATTAGCTCTAGTTTAATGCTCGATGACACACCCGATTCCTCAATACAATTGACAGTAAAAAAAATAGAAAGTGGAAATCAATCTTTAACCATTGATAAAAATAACAACTCATTTGTGGTCTTAAATGAAATTGCTTATGAAATACACGGTACGATTACCCTTAAAGTTTTGGGTAAAATTATTTCGGGTAGTTTTCAAGGTGAATTATTTGAAATCAAAAAAAATAGTGGCAAAGCCGCTTCAAAATCAAGTGGGAAAATTTCTGGAGAAATCAAGAATTTATCTTTATAAAATAGCTTAGTTACATGATTTTTATTTGATAGTTTTCTCAGGATTACCAAAAGAAATTACTTTTGAAATAAAATTTGATGTATTCGAATTAGCAATATGCATTTTTTGTATGTTGCTTTTTTTATTTTTCACAATAAAAGATAAGTTTGCAGAATTTGAAAAGTAAAAAAACATTTTATCTCTATCTTTGTAATGCATTTATAGCTCCTATAAAAGGAATATACTATTCTTTAAAAAAGCCGATTTACCTAAAATGAAAAAATATTTTCTACACCGTAATAATGAAACCATCGGCCCATTTGCCCTTGAAGAATTAAGAGCAAATCAGATTACGTCCTCTACTCCTGTTTGGTTTGAAGGAATGGAAAACTGGAAATATGCGGGAGAAATCGCTGAACTAAAATCTGTTTTGATCATTGCACCTCCTCCTATTGCTACTTTTAAAGCTACACCTCCCGTGCAAAAAATACACATAAAACCAGAACAAACTACTATTTTAGGAATATCAAAAAATGTTTTTTGGGGAATTACAGTATTCGTAATTCTGATTATAGGGACTTTTATTTTTGACTCGTATCAACAAAAAAGAAGCGATGAGTTAGACCAAAAAAATAAAAAAACAGAAATCGAAAATCAACAATTTTTGTTGCAACAAAAAGAAATTGAAAACCAAAAGACCCTTTTGGCGGAACAAGAACGAATCGAGTCCGAACGTCTTACCAATGAACGCAAACAAACCATCAGCAAGCGATTATCAGAAATTCAAAATTTACTTCTTGAAAAAAAAGCGGGTTTAGATGAAGCCAAAAATAATTTAATCAAAGCAAAAGATTTTAAACTTTTGCGCAGCACTACAGAAAGAAATGATGAAATAAGTACTATTCAGGCTGCTATCGATTTGCTAAAAGAAGACATCGATAAATTAGAAGAAGAAAAAAATCAATTGAATTTAGAATTGGAAAGAATACAATAAAACAACATCAAATTTTAATATCAAAAGGGTTTGGATAGTAATCCAAACCCTTTTTTGTATTTATAACTTACTGATAAAACTACCATAAATATCCTTGAACTGATACCCTTCAGAAAAGCGGTCTTTGCTCAATTTTTTGTAAACAACTAATCCCCAAAGAATAAATTCTTTCATGAAAAATTTATCTTCTTTTTCCAGTTGTGGTTGGTATTTTTTGATTAAAACTTCAAGTGGGACAATACTTCCTAAGATTCTTTCATATTCATCATCAGGGCAATCGTCTAACAATTCAAAACCACTTTCGGCAAAAAACCATTCGATAGTATCGGTATAAGGTGTTTTTTCGCCTTGCTTTTCTAATTTTTCAATTTTTGGAAAATAAGCTGGGAAAAAAGTATGGATTGCATCCTCTAATAAATGTTGCGCCACAACAGCTGCTCCCTCCTGCTCTCCTTCATAAACTAATTCTACTTTTCCAGTAATAGCGGGGATAATTCCCATAAAATCAGAGAGACGCAAAGTCGTTTTTTCTACTCCACATTTCAATGCTCTTCGTTCTGCGGTACTCAATAAGTTTTCAAAAGCGGTGATACTCAATCGGGCACTTACTCCACTTTTATGATCAATATATTCGCTTTCTCGGGCTTCAAAACTAATTTGTTCCAATAAATCTCTCGCTAATAAAGGAACGTAAACCATATCACTTTGAACAACATCTAATTTAGCTTCTTGTTCTGTGATCGTTCGGGCGATTTTTATGGTTTCGGGATAATGTGTCAAAATTTGTGACCCAATTCTATCTTTTAAAGGGGTTACAATACTACCGCGATTGGTGTAATCTTCAGGATTTGCGGTAAATACAAACTGCATATCAAGAGGCATTCGCAACTTAAATCCTCGAATTTGAATATCTCCTTCTTGCAAAATATTAAATAAAGCCACTTGAATTCTCGCTTGCAAATCTGGCAATTCATTGATAACAAAAATACAACGATTCGCTCTTGGAATCATCCCAAAATGGATGACGCGATCATCTGCATAGGATAGTTTTAAGTTGGCCGCTTTTATAGGATCGACATCTCCAATCAAATCGGCAACAGTAACATCAGGTGTGGCTAATTTTTCGAAGAAACGTTCGCTTCGGTGCAACCAGGAAATTGGGGTTTCATCGCCCTTGATTTCAATAATTTCTTTAGCAAAACGCGAAATGGGTTTCAAAGGATCGTCATTAATTTCTGAACCTGTCACAAACGGAATGTATTCGTCAAGTAATTCGATCATTTTACGAGCTAGTCTTGTTTTGGCTTGACCGCGAAGACCTAGTAAATTGATATTATGGCGGGATAAAATAGCGCGTTCTAATTCTGGAATTACCGTATTTTCAAATCCATGAACTCCTTCAAATGTAGGTATTCCCAATTTTATTTTTTCTCTAAGATTAGCACGCAATTCGTCTTTGATGCTTTTACTTACATAACCTGATTTCTTTAATTCGCCTAGTGTGTTTATGTTATTCATCTATTTTTTATTGAAATTGATATTGATTTATTATTACGGTTTGCGTTAGGGATAGAAGCGGCATCCTTTTGTGAAGCGATAGCGGAACAAAAGATATAGCGTATAGCCCGACCCTTGTGGTAACGCCCAAAACTATTTTATTCTCTTTTTACGATTTGTTTCATAATCTTCAAAAATCATTTCTCCAAGTCCTTTCAATCCGGTGTAAAATGCTTTTCCTTGATTGGCTTCGGTAAACCGATTTACAAATTTTTGCAAATATGGATCACTGGCAATCATAAAAGTGGTTATGGGAATGTGCAATTTTCTGGCTTGTTGTGCTTGCGTATAACATTTATCCACGATATATTCATCTAGGCCGTTGCTGTTCATATAATAGGAACCGTCTTTTTCTCGAACACAACTTGGTTTCCCGTCAGTAATCATGAAAATTTGTTTGTTTGTGTTTCGTTTTCGACGTAAAATATCCATGGCAAGTTGTAAACCAGCCACCGTGTTGGTATGATACGGTCCTACTTTCAAATAGGGTAAATCCCGAATAGCAATTGTCCAAGCATCATTTCCAAAAACCAGAATATCCAAAGTGTCTTTTGGGTAGCGAGTTGTAATCAATTCAGCAAGAGCCATCGCTACTTTTTTGGCGGGTGTAATTCGGTCTTCGCCATACAAAATCATGCTGTGACTGATGTCAATCATCAAAACGGTACTCATCTGGGATTTGTATTGGGTATCCTCGACTACCAAATCATTTTCGGTAAGCATAAAATCTGCTACACCATTATTGATTTGGGCATTGCGTAAACTTTCTGTCAAAGAGATGCGTTCTAGGCTGTCGCCAAAATGAAACTCTCGGAATTCTCCTGTGTGTTCATCACCGTTTCCAGCATGTTTCGTTTTATGATTTCCGTTTCCGGAACGCTTCAGGTTTCCAAAAATAGTATCCAAAGCTTGTTGTCGAATCGCACGTTCTGTTTTGGCAGTAATTCCAATACCCGAAGTTCCATCCTCTTTGAGTTCATCTCGGATGTAGCCTTTTTTCTTTAAATCTTCAATAAAATCATCAATGGTATAGTGTTCATCTGTGAGTTTATATTCTTTGTCTAATTCCCGCAGCCAATCGATAGCTTCGTCAAAATCTCCTGAAGTGTGTGTGATTAATTCTTTGAAAATACCAAAGAGTTTATCAAACGGAGATTGGAAAGGCGCTTCGTATACCTTGAAATAAAATCCTTTACTATTGTCCTTTTTCATAGAAAATAAATTTACGGTATTTTAAAGTGTGCTTCAAACAAACATTTATTAATTTTAAGTTAAAAACGTAAATACAGCTCAGCTTGTTTTGTTTAAAAATGGTTCTCCAATACCAATAATAATATTTTGCAAGCTGTATTCAATAGCATTTTCCATCAACATAAAACCAACTGTCTTGCTCGAATACGAAATTAGAAAACTCATGATGAATTTGGTGGCATAACTGAGCGTCTATGTAATAAGCCTTAAACTCTACTGTGTTTTTTGTAGCATTAATAACTTCAAGTCGTTGCCATTGATTGCTGATAGCCCAATTTAAAATTTCGGTTTTGGAATGGTATTTTCTTACTTGTGAATGTGTTGTTGCCAATAAATAATCCGCTTCATGAATAACGTATGCTGAATATCTGGAACGCATTAAAGCTTCTGCTGTTGGAGCTTTTTGGGTCATAGAAATAAAGGGTTCACAACACTCTTGAAACTTTTTTGGAGCACCACAATAGCAATTGTTTCGATTCATTTTTGATCTATTTAGTTGTATTAAAAGTGTACCTAAACTTGCCCGTCGAGCTGAATTATTTTTTGATGCAATTGATTTAATAGCACTTGATACTTACTAACTTCGATTAAATCTTCATCTGCTTCAGCAAAGTCGAGTAATTCGTCCAAATCTTCACTTACTTCAACTAATTTATTATTTGCTTCTTTTCCGTTTCGACTTGCAATTAAATCAATTATTTCTTGAACTCCCTTTTTTAGATCTGCAAATTTGTTGTTTTCCATAATTTAATTTGATTTATTCCTAGTTAGAGGGTTTACTTTCGTTAAATTTTTTAACAATTTGTTTTAATTTTTCTTTTCGGCTAATTTCGGCTTGTTTGACCTTATCTTGAGCTTTATGCAACTTATCGTTGTGTTTTTTGATATTCCTTTCATTATTTCTCCCCATGGCGTTTTTGTCTTAAATTTTTTTATTGAAATACGCTGTAAAGTTCGGCTTATTTATTGAAACAAAAATTATATATTATTTGATTATATTTTATACATATTCAAAAAAGATAGATAATAATTCGATAAAGATTATGCCTATCCACTAATTTTTTATATATTTGTTTTTGTATAATGCACAGCGCCATAAACTTTGCAAGCAATATAAATGGATTATAAAAAACACCATCATTA